>CAZPCZ010000056.1:0-8753 GCA_964585225.1 uncultured Gammaproteobacteria bacterium | reverse complement strand
TCGTCGCGAGCGACCACGGAACGAGGAGAAGCGCGAGCCCCGCGACCACAGTCCCAACCGCCGTGAGTCCATTGGGCGGCTCGAACGCGCGGACCGTGAGTGTGCCAGCGTACCGCCACGCGAGGACCGCTCCGACCGCCCACAGCACCGCCCATACCGCGTAGTACATCCGCGGCGTGCGGCGCCACACCTGGAGCCACGGATGGAGCGCGAGGTGAAAAAGCGGGATCGGCGCGATCACCGCGAGGAAGACGAGGGCGATCACTCTCATATCGTATTGTCACGGAGAGATGACGTCGGTCGCGCCCCACCGTGCGGATCGGTACGCGAATCCCGTGGCCACTGTAATCATAAAAATGAGCACCTGCGAGGTCACGCAAAGGATGCAGATCGCGCCAATAACGAAGAACTCGATGTACGTGAGGTATGCGGAGAAACCGAATCCTGCGAGCGCCATCACGAGGAGTAGACAGAGGAGTGTACGTTGATTTCCCCACCCCCTCTCGCTCCCCCTCCCCGCGGGAGGGGGAGCAATGAATTGGGAACGACGCGACTCGGCGAGCGCACCGAGGGCGAACAGCGCGAGGTATCCCGCGATGCCGATCCCGGCGACCGGAATCCCGAACACCTCCGAGAACGCGCTCTTGTTCACGAGATCACAGGAGAGCGTCTCCCCAAGGTTACAGAATGCGGCGCCGAGCGGCGCGTAGTGTTGCCAGAGCGCGTACGCGGAGACCCCTACCCCGAGTGCGGCCAGCGCCGCAATGATGATGAGCAATTTCCGCATACTCGTCATGGTGAGGAACGCCGTGGTGAGGGGTCCTTCATCCGCCCAGCGCGGATTCAGGATGACGCTACGCGTCACTTCACCGTCGCGCGGCTCCTCGCAATGACACTACGGTGTTGGGAGCGTACAGCCAGTCTTCTCTGCGAGGTCCGCGAGTTCTTGCGCGCCGATCTCTTTGGTTCCATCGGCGAAGATCCACGTCGGGTAGCTCGCTACCCCCGCGTCACGGCACACCGGTGCCTGGCTGCGCGGGTTCCCCGGCATCGCGCACTCGATGTACTTTGCTTTCGTGAACGATCGCCCGAAGAGCTCCTTCTGCTTCTTGCAGTACGGACACCAGTACGTCCCGTACATCGTCGCGCCCTTCTCGCTGAGGCATACGGCGAACCCGTCAAGCGGCGACGGGACATTCGACGCGCGGTACAGCCAGACGCCACCGCCGATGACGACGACTGCGGTGATGCTGAGAATGACCAACGGTTTCTTCATACGTGGTGCATCGATGACTACGATCCGCGAGCGCGGAGCCACTCCCGCCACTGCCGTGGCCAACCGAGCATGAGGAGCAGCGCGAGCGGAGCGCCCCAGTTTGCCCAGCGCTCGACGAAGTCCCAGACCGGATCCGGACCAACTGGCCAACGGATCATCGCGGTCCAAAGTCCCCACACCGCAGCCCAGAGGAGCACCATCCGCACGGGCCTGAGGAGGACGATGAGCACGACTGCGAGATCCGCGATGCCGACGATCGTGAGCAGCGTCCCGATCGTGCCAGGATCACTGATCCCGACGGCCTCAAAATACTTGAACCATCCCGCTTTCCGCTGGAGCGCGAACACGCCGTGGCCGAGGAATTCCCCGGCGACTGCGATCCGCAATACCCATTCCGCGAGTCGTGTATTCAGCATATCAAAAAATGCTCCGAGGTTGCTCAGCAGCTGTTCCGAACGATCGCGATAATCTCGCGCTCCACGCGCGCCTGCGCCTTGGCATCCTTCCCGCGCATTGCGCGTCGCGCGCACGTTCGGAGATGCTCGCGGAGTACGAGCTCGTTCACACGCTTCAAGGCCTTCACGATCGCGAGGTTTTGCAAGATGACATCTGGACAATACGCATGGTTCGCGATCATCTGCCGTACCGCTCCGACGTGGCCGCGGATGTAGTTCATCCGGTTGAGCAGCTGACGATCACCGCTCGCGCTTTGCCGCAATGGCTTCGCCATAGGGATTGAACCCCCATAGGGGGGGTGTATCCCCAGCGTAGGCAGGCGCCCGGAACGCGTCAAATGCGCCGGAGCATTGCTCCCCCCGTTACCACCTCGCCGCTCCCCCTCTCGCTCCCCCTCCCCATGGCGATGGGGAGGGGGAGAAAACTAAAATCAATGAACGGTCCACCTTGTGAGCGGGCCGCTGCGACCGTCCTCGATTTCCGAGTCACGCGTTGGGGATCACCACGCGGGCGGACGGAGGTACTCCCCCTTGAACTCGTACCGGAGACCGGTCTGCGGATCAACGGCTGCGGAGCTGCCCGCTGCCTCGCTCCACACCTCCATTTGCCCACGCACGCGGCCTCGGCGGAATTTTTGCTCGCGTTCCATGCGCTCCTTCATCTCCACGCGCACAGACTCTGGAATGTTCACGCCTGGCATCATCCGAGCGTCAATCTCATCGGCTTCCCCGAACTCCTCAATGGCCTCGACGTCTGCTCCACCTGTTTCCTTCCTTCTCTCGCCGTCGCCCATCCGTGGGAGCTCTCGCATGTCTTCATCGGTTGTCTCTGATTCCGCCTCTTCCCAGTCCCACTCACCCAGGCGATTCTCGAGACGCTTGAGGAGCTCCTGCGCAACTTCGGCCTGCGTACGCGCCCGTGCATCAGCGCCGACCGCAAACGACGCGTCAGCCTCTGCGAGCTTCGCGCGGGCGGTTTCCAGGAGCGCAGTCGCGGCGCGGACCGTGCGGTGCTCGGGCTGGAGATCCTGGAGGATTTCGACACGGCCGGTGAGCTCATCGAGTGCGTCGTGCACCTCCGCCAGTGCGTCTTCCGTCTCTCCGCGTTCGGCGTCGTCGCGCTCGGCGGTTTTGACAAAATGCTTCGCCTGTTTCCGGAGCGCCTCGGCGGCATGGAGCGCCCCGGATGCCTGACCATCCTTGCCGGCTCGTATCGCTGCATCTGCGCGGTCGAGCTTCTCCTCAATCTGCACGATCAGCGCATCCGCATCGGCATCGGGAACACCGGCGTCCGTGAGCGTCGACCGGAATGCTGGCAGCTTCAATCGTTCGTCGGCGAGATCCTGCGACAGCTCCTCCACATCTGCCGATACTCGCGGTGGCTCTCGCTTCGTGGTGATGACGACGCGGACGTTCCGGTCACCGCGCTCCACCGCGACTGCGGTCTCTGCCGCAGAGGCCCTGCTGGCGATCGCCGTCTCCTGGACCACCGCCATCGCCTGCGCGAGTGACTCTGCCCGACGGGGATTCGCCACCCCCACCGTGCGCGCGGCTCGCACGAGCCGTTCCTGGACACGCTCCTGGCCCTCGACGAGCACCTTCACCGCCCGCCGCGCCGCTCCTGCCTCGGTGATCGTCTCCGCAATCCGTACCGCAGTCGCGGTCTCCGCAATGAGGTCCGCGGCAGTCGCGCTCACCGGATCATCCCCATACATCACCTCGCCGTCCGCTGCGGCGTGCGCGACCGGTACGAATGCGAACCGCCCGGCGTTCCCCCGCTCGGTGACGAGCGCCTCGAGCTCCCCTGCCCGCCGGAGTGCGAAGGTCGTGTGGAGCCGTACCCGTTCCACCGGTGCGCGGGGCAGGCGTGCGTACACCTGCTCCATGCCGCGCTTCACCACATAGAGCGCATCACCGCGAGTGATGGTTGGTGCCGCGTACGCGTACCCACCGATCCCCACGATGGCGACAAGGATACTCGCGAACGCGAGTGCGAAACGCGGGACAGCAAACGACCACCGGACCCGCGGGGGCGGCGTCGGCGTTGGTGCGGAGAGGATCGCCTCGCGGATACGGCGATCACGCTCTGGCGAGAGCGTTGACTTCGGGAGCGACATGAGGAGTTGTTCAATGGAATCCATATCAGGGTGCCGACAATGGTGGTCCCGCCTTCGACCGGAGCTTCCGCGTCGCGCGATGCACCGCCACACGCACCGCGACCGGTCGCTTCCCGATAACCTGCGAAATCTCCTCGTGCGTCAACCCATCAACGTACCGGAGGAGGAGGAGATCGCGGTCATCGGACGAGAGCGTTCCCATGCATCTCCGGACCCGCTCCCACTCCAGCCGATGCTCGATGTCGTCATGACGAGGGGCGGGGAGTTCCGGGATGTCATCGATGGGGATCGTCGGCCGCTGCCCACGGTAGTGGTTCACGAGGTGGTTGTGGGCGATCCGGAAAATCCATGGCGCGAACGGGCGACTCGCATCGAAGGCGTGGAATGCTTGGAACGCCTTGAGGAACACGTCCTGCGTGAGGTCTTCCGCAACCTCGCGCTTGAAACCAGTCCGATACCAAAAGTACGTGTAAATGCGATCCTTGAACTCGTCGTAGCACGCGAGGAACGTAGACCGATCGGAGGTCATAGGGGATCGCCGGGTCCCAGAACAAGCGTACGCACTGGCTTCGCTCATGTTACGGCAAATCAGCCTGTTTGGCAAGCCGAACGAATCGCAAATCACCGCTCAACGGAGCGGTGGGTTATCGCAATGAGCGCCACAGCACCGGAACTCATGGATCACGTGACCGCAGGCAGCATGGGCGGCGGGACGGCGACCGCGTGCATCTCGCACGCTCTGCCGTGCTGCGAGATATCCCTGTATGCGCTCGTCGCGGCAATTGCTCCCTGTGCGGCGCCGGTGACGATCTGCTTGAACGATCCGCTCGCGTCCGTGAGGTCGCCGCACGCGAAGACGCCGTCGACGTTCGTCGCCATCGTGATGGGATCGACGTGGACCTCTCCACGCTGATTCAAAATTACGCCGAGCTCCTTTGCGAGCGCGTTGCGTGGTATCGCGCCAATCTCGATGAAGACGGCGTTCAGGTTGATGGTGTCGGATACCCCCCCTCGCCCCCCCTCTGCAAGAGGGGGGGAAACGGTTTTGTTGAGACGCACCCCTTGGAGCGGCGGTCCGCCGAGATACTCCCGTACCTCGGTCTCGTAGAGGATGCTGATCTTCCCCGCGGCGACGCGTTCCATGAGACGGTCGCGGTTGATCGGCTCCGCACGGTCGACGTTCTCCTCACGAACGATGAGGGAGACGTGTGCGGCTCCCATGTCCGCGAGCTGGTTCGCACTCTTCACCGCGCTGTCCCCTCCCCCGATGACTGCGACGGGCTTCCCCTTGTACACCGGCCCGTCGCACGTCGCGCAGTAGTGCACACCCTTTGCCTGGTACTCCGCCTCGCGCGGGAGCTTCAAGGTCCGGTGCTCCATGCCCATGGCAAGGATGAGCGTCTTCGCCTGGAGAAGCAACTTCCCTTTCCCGGAACTCTGCACTCTACCCTCTGAACTTTGAACTTGAAAACAGTGGTACTCGTTCTTCACGAGCGTCGCCTCACCCTCGATGATCTCCGCACCGAGCTCACCCACGGCTTGCTGCTTCATCTTCTCCATGAGCTCGAACCCATCCATCTTCGGCGTCCCGGGGTAGTTCTCAATGATTCCCGCAACGGCGGTGTACCCCCCGAACGACTTCTCCACGATCCCGACGCTCAAATTGTACCGACGCGCGTAGATCGCCGCGGCGTACGCCGCCGCGCCAGACCCGATGATGAGGACATCGTAGGCTCTCATATATTTATGATGAACTCCTGCGGATCGCCTCGAAGATTTCGAGGTCCGTGAACAGTTCGAGCGGCGCCCAGTCGTCGGTGAAGTGACGACGTGGACCATCGACGACAACCGACTCTGCGGTGTCGAGGAAGCGCTGGACTTCCGTGGCCGCTGACTCCGACAGCCGGAGCGCGCGGAGCACCGACAGTCGATCGCGGATCGGCTGATCACTTGCAAGGATGAGGTAGTTCCAGGTCTCCCCCGCCTTGCCCACGACGACGTGCGGGAATGTCGCGGCGACGGTTTGCTCGATGATGCGGAGCAGGATCGAATCCCTCGTCGGTGCATTCACGTTCGCGACGAGCACGCCGCTCGGCGTGAGGCGAGTGCGGACGAGATCGAAGAACTCGCGCGTCGCGAGGTGCGGCGGGATCGTGAGCTGGCTCGTGTACGCATCCGCAACAATGATATCGTACCGCGCCTCCGTGCCCTGGAGGAAGACCCGACTGTCGGCGTGCATCACGGGATACGGCTGGGGAGGCGGTGGGAAGTGTGCGGCCGTGATCGCGGTCACTGCGGGATCCAACTCAACGCCGGTGATCGCGAGCGACTCGTCCGGGAAGAACCGCTGCATGAGGTGCACGATGGTGCCGCCAGCGTTGCCGAGGATGAGCACGCGGATGGGGTCGCGTGCGATGAGCGCCGGTAGCGCGGCGACGATCGGGAAGTAGCCCTCGATGTTCGCGGAGTCGAAGACCGCGCGGGATTGGATGCCGAGGCCCTCGTTGAACACGAGAAGGCGATCGTGCCGCACCCCCTCACGCTCCCCCTCAGAACGATGGGGAGAATCCACGCCCCCCTCCCCTTGGGGCAAGGGGAGGTTGGGAGGGGTTACGTCCACCACGCGCAAGAGTTGGTAGCGAGAATCGCGCTGCGCAATGGTATCGCCGCCGAGGAACCATGGGATCGGACGATCCGGAACGAGGACGAGCACGAGGACGAGGGCACCGACGATTGCTGCCGCTCGACGACGCGCGACGAGCCATATCCCGAGGACGAGGAGCACCGCGGCGGCAAGGAGCATCGTCCGCCGAGTTCCAAGTGCCGGAAGGAGTACGAGCGTCGGGAGGAACGTGCCGACGAGGCTACCGATCGTCGAGATCGCGTAGAGGCGGCCAGCGATCGCACCCACGCCACGCTCGCTTCGCTCGCTTGATTTGAAATTTGAAATTTCAGATGCCCGCGAATGTGTGTACGCGAGCTTCACCAGGAATGGGCTGACCATCCCAAGAAACGCGATCGGCAACGCGAAGAGCAACAGCACGGCAGCGAATGATCCGATGAGCACGACCAGGAATCCGCTGCCGAGACGAAAGAGATCGGCTATGAGTGTCCCGGCAATCCACTGCGTCGCGAATGCGGGGATGATGAGGAAAACGCCGGCGAGCGCGATGATCGCGCCGAGCATGCGCTCGTCGGGTCTCCGTTCGCTCAGCCGACCACCAATCCAATAGCCGAGTGAGAGCGCGACGAGGATGATGCCGATGACGTTCGTCCAAACGATGATGGATGTCCCGAAGTGCGGCGCGATTGCGCGCGCCGCCGCGATCTCCGCAACCATGACCGCCGCTCCAGTGAGAAACGCCGTGATGGAATAGCGGAACATGACGAGAAGTGAAAAGGTAAAAGTGAAAAGTGAAAAGTCAGCCGATTCGTCACCAAGCCACTTATCACTTTGAACTTACAACTCTTCACTCTTTACTCTTAACTTTGAACTTCCCTCGTGCGAGGAGGCTCACACCGACGAGCATGAGGATGGCGCTCCCGTACTGCGCGGGAGTGAGGCCGAAGTATGTCGCGTCTCCCACGCGGAGGAAGTCGAAGAGGAAGCGGCCGATGCCGTAGGAGCTCATGACGAACGCCGTCACGCGACCCTCCGCAGCAAGCGACCTCCGGAAGACGTACGCCGCAATCGCGATCGCGACCCACAGGACCGCCTCGAGGAGGCCCATATCGAGACGACGGACGCCGTCGGGGAACGAAACGCCAAACCACCGATCCGTCGCAATCCCCGGATGCATGCGTGTGACGTGACAACCGCCACCGCGCCCGATGATGAACCCGAACGGGAGCACGCCGAGGATGAGGTCCGAGAACCGAAGGAGCGCGATCCTCCGCCGATGCACAAACCAGATACCCGCGAGCGTCGCGCCCAGGAACCCACCGAATGACGACAATCCACCTTCCCACACCCTCACGATCTCATTGGGATGCGCAAAGTAGTACGCGGGTTCGTACGCGAATACGTGCACGAGCCGCGCACCGAGGAATGCGGCGACGATCACCCACACGGCGGCGTCCACCACGTGCGTGGGTTCCATGCCAGCCCGCGGCGCACGACGCACCGCGAGCCAGATGGCGACTGCGAAACCGATCGCGACGAAGAGTCCCCACACGTGAATGGGGATGGGCCCGAGCCAGAGCGTGGTGAGGTGCCAGTTGGGAATCATGACGATAGTTCAGAGGTACGAGTGAAGAGTGACGAGTTAATTGACTCTTCACTCTTCACTTTTCACTCGTAACTTTCAGAGCTGTCCGATCGTCTCGTTCCATTTCAGGAACAGCTCGCGCGTGGCGCGGACGTCGGCCATGCAGTAGCGGGCGATGCGCTCGTACTCCCCTGCTTGGTAGCACTGGGGGACGTCCTTGCCGGCGATGTCGCCCTTCGAACTTGGGATGCCGAGCGTCTTACACCAGAACGCGAGTGCGTAGTGGCGAACGGCGCCGTAGAACGCGAGCTGATCCGCGAGATCCACGTGGAAGTTCGTCGTGTACCGTGGCGGCATGAGGTTCCGTGTCGCGGTGACGCTATGGACGAGCGAACGGAGGAAGATCCACGGGCAGTCGAACGCACGGCCGTTGAACGTGATGATGCGGTCCGCATCCATGCAGTCCGCCCAGAACCGCTGCAGGCATTCCGCTTCCGTCCCCGCGATGTAGTGGGTTTGCCCCTCCTCGAACGGCGCGATCGTGCGTCCTGGTGCCTGGTAGTACACGGACCCGCGCTGCGTCGAGACATCGAGCACGCCGATTGCCACAACCTCCCCGGTGAGCGGGTAGAGATTGAGCTCATCCTTCACCTTTGTAATCTTCTCCGGAGATCGGAAGAGCACACGTCTGAACTCC
>CAZPCZ010000055.1:0-8887 GCA_964585225.1 uncultured Gammaproteobacteria bacterium | reverse complement strand
GGCGAAGGATCCCGTCGCCGCGTACCATGAGCTCCGACACACCTTCGGAGCGGCCTGAGGAACGGAGAACGTAAGAACGGAGAACTATGCCAAAATGCTCAACTCTTACCTCTTACCTTTTACCTCTTACCTTCGCCGTCCTCTTCCTTGGCGCTGGCTGCAAGAAAGAACAACCGGCCGTATCGCCGTCGACGGCGGCACCGACGACACCGGCGCCAGCCGCGCCCGCTTCGGCACCGCCGAGTACCGCGCTCGTCGCGCCGGCGCCGCTGGGACCACCACCACCAGACACCCCGTCGGTCCCGAGCGCGCCACCGAGCGCAGCGGATGCGGTCGCTCCTACGCCGCTGCCGGTGCAGCCCCAAGCCGCAAGCGCGAAGCCGCAAGCCGTGCCGGCCCCAGCACCGGTAGCCGTGGCAGTACCCGCGCCGCGGGTCATCCGCGTCACCGCGAAGCAATGGGAGTGGCAGCCGGCCGAGATCCGCGTCAAGAAGGATGAGCGCGTCGTCTTGGAGATTGCGAACCTTGACGTGCCGCACGGATTCTCCATCCCAGATCTCCAGGTGAACGAACTCCTCCCGCCGGGCCGCACGACACGAATTGAGATCACCGCAACAAAGGTCGGCCGTTTCGACTTCGTCTGCTCCGTCATTTGCGGACGGGGACACTCGAGTATGCGCGGGGTCCTCGTCGTCGAATAGCATCTACCCAATAATATGAATGAGCTCGAAGCGCAACTCGTGGAGCTCTCGAAGAAGCTCCCGCAGCTTCCGGAATCCGCCCGGCTCCTCATCGTGAAGTTCTCGCCGTGGATCGCCCTCATCCTCATGCTCGTCGCGCTCCCGGCGATCCTCTTCGTCCTCGGGCTCGGCGCGATCCTCACGCCGTTTGCGTTCCTCGGTGGCGCCACCGCTGGCAGCCGATTCACGCTCAGCCTCGTCTTCCTCATCATCCTCATCGTCCTTGAAATCCTCGCGATCCCTGGTCTCTTCAGGCGTGCGCGCTCGGGGTGGCAGTACGGTTTCTACGCCGCGCTCGTCTCGGGTGTCGAGCAGCTCGCCTCGTTCAACCTCGTCGGCGCGATCATCGGCACCGCGATCTCGCTCTACTTCCTCTTCCAAATCCGGCAGTACTACACGCCGGTCCCGGCGCTCGCCATGAAGCCGAAAACGCCCGCGCCTCCAAGCAAGCCCCCGACGGCGTGAGCCTCCACGACGATGACCACGAGACGGCCCCCGATGGGGGTCGTCTTCGCGTACCCGACGCGCTACGATGGGAATGCATGACCATCGCACAGCTCGAACGGAAGGCGAACGCAATCCGCCAGGACCTCATCCGGATGCTCCTCCAAGCGCGCTCCGGCCATTCCGCAGGGCCGTTGGGCATGGCGGATATCTTCACCGCGCTCTACTTCGGCGGCGTCCTCCGCCACGACCCGAAGAAACCGAACGATCCCAATCGAGACCGGCTCTTCCTCTCGAATGGCCACATCTGTCCCGTCTGGTACACGACGCTCGCCCACGCGGGGTACCTGCCGCGTTCGGAGATGCTGAAGACGCTCCGCAAACTCGGCTCGCGGCTCCAGGGGCATCCGCATAAAAGATCACTCCCACCGATCGAGAACCCGTCGGGTCCACTCGGACAGGGCTTGAGCCAAGCGGTCGGCTACACGTACGCGGCGCGCATGGACGGGAAGAGGTTCCAGGTGTACTGCGTCATGTCCGACGGTGAGCACGACGAGGGTCAGACGTGGGAGGCGGTCATGTTCGCGGGCAAGCACAAGCTCGCGAACCTCACCGCGATCATGGACCGGAACAACATCCAGATTGACGGGAACACGGAGGACATCATGCCGCTCGAGCCGCTGCGCGCGAAGTACGAAGCGTTCAACTGGCACGTCATCGAGATTGATGGCCACGACATGGGGGCGATCATCCGCGCGTGCAGCGAGGCGAAGGCGATCGTCGAGAAACCGGTCATGATCCTCGCGCACACGATTCCGGGGAAGGGCGTCGACTTCATGGAATTCCAGTACGAGTGGCACGGGAAACCGCCGAATACCGAGGAGGCGAAGGAAGCGCTCCACCAGCTCCGCACGCTCGGAGGGAAAATCCGAGGAGAACACGAGTGATATGGCCCTTGCAAAATCGCTGAATCCAACCCTCTTCGCGCGCGATGTTGAACAGATCCCGACTCGCAATGGGTACGGGGAGGGCATCGTGCTCGCGGGGAAGAAGGACCCGAACGTCGTCGTGCTCTGCTGCGACCTCACGGAATCGACGCGCTCGCTCGCGTTCCAGAAGGCGTTTCCGGATCGGTTCATCGAAGTTGGCGTGGCGGAGCAAAACATGGCGGGGCTCGCAGCGGGCATGGCGAACTACGGGAAGATCCCTTTCACGTCGAGCTATGCGGTGTTCTCGCCCGGGCGGAGCTGGGAGCAGATTCGGCTGACGACCGCGTATGGGGAAGCGAATGTGAAAATTGCTGGCGCGCACGCGGGGATCTCGGTGGGGCCCGATGGTGCGACGCACCAGGCACTCGAAGACCTCGCGATCATGCGCGTGCTCCCAAACATGACCGTGCTCGCGCCGTGTGACGTCCACGAGACGCGGAAGGCCACATTCGCAGCCGCGGCAATGGCTGGCCCAGCGTACCTCCGCTTCGCGCGGGAGAAGACGCCGGTGATCACAACGCCGCGGACGCCGTTCGCGATCGGTCGCGCACAGGTTTTCCGCGTCGGGTGCGACGCAACGATCGTCGCGTGTGGCCCGCTCGTGTACGAAGCGCTCCTCGCGGCGGAGTGCATCGCAGGCAACGTGCACGCGATCCGCACGCTCCTCGCCCGCTACCCCGCCATCGCTCAGCGGGTGAAAACCTCAAAGCTCCATGGACATTCGATGGCGCGCGCGAGGGCCGTCACGCGATGGACGCCGACGTCCATTCGCGCGATGCTCAAACGCGTCGGCCGCCGCGACGTTGAAATCATCAATTGCGCGACGCTGAAACCGATCGACCACGCCACCATCGCGGCATCTGCGAAGAAAACAGGCCGCGTCGTCACCGTCGAGGAGCACCAGATTACCGGCGGGCTCTTCGGTGCCGTCACGGAAACCCTCGCGCAGTATCGGCCCACGCCAATCACACCGATCGGCATGCCGGATTCATTCGGGGAGTCCGGCGAACCCATGGAACTCCTCGAGAAGTATGGGATGACCGCACCGTTCATCATCGCAGCGCTGACGCGCAATCACTGATATGCGGATTCTTCGTGGATATACAGATATGCGGATGACGCGGATGTGTCGATCTGCATATCCGCATCATCTGCTCGGCTGATCCGCATCATCCGTATCTCGTATGCATGATCTCGTGACCATCGGCGACATCAAGCTCGACACGTTCGTCGTGCTCCACGATGCGCACCTCCAGTGCGGCCTGAAAGTAGCGGAGGGCGACGAAAAACGCTGTTTCCTCTGCCTCGAGCACGGTGCGAAGATTCCTGTCGAGGACTTCGAACCGCAGATCGCGGGATCGGCGGCGAACGTGGCCGTCGGCATGCGCCGGCTGGGCATTCGCACCGCGATCTACGCGATCCTCGGAGCCGATGCGACCGCCACGCTCGCACGAGCGCGCCTCAAAGAAGAGCGCGTGGATGCACGGTACGTGAAAGTCCTCAAGCACGAACGCTCGAGCTACTCGATCGTCATCACGTACAGGGGAGAGCGCACGATGCTCGCCGCCCACCGGCCGCACCACTACCACCTCCCGAAGCTCGCGCCCTTCAAGTGGCTCTACCTTTCCGAGATGGGCGAGGATTACGAGGAGCTCTTCCGCGACCTCGTCGCAATGGTGAAGCGTCGGCGAGCCAAGCTCGCATTCAATCCCGGCGTCATCCAGCTCCAGGGCGGCGTGCGGAAACTCGCACCGGTCATCCGCTCGACCGATGTGCTGTTCGTGAACAAGGAAGAGGGGCACGCGCTCTTAAACCACCGCTCCGGCGAGCTCGACCTCCGCCACCTCATTGCTCGACTCTGGAAGCTCGGGCCGACCGTCGTCGTCGTGACGGATGGAGCTCGCGGGAGCTACGCGTTCGACGGCGGCGAGGTGTGGCACCTCGGGACATTCCCCGCGAAGGTCGTCGAGATGACCGGCGCGGGCGACAGCTTCGCGACCGGGTTCATCGCCGCACGCATGTACGGGAAGGACCTCCCGAAGTGCCTCCGCTGGGGGGCGGCGAATGCCGCATCCGTCATCAGCGTCGTTGGCCCGCAACCGGGACTCCTCACGAAGACCAGGATGGCGCGGTCGCTCCGCGCGCAGCGTGCGATCACCGCGAAAGCACTCTGAATATGCTCGCTGACCCACGACCACTGCTACGAAGGGCGCTCCGAGGGAAGTACGCCATTGGTGCGTTCAACGTGAACAATCTCGAACTCCTCCAAGGGATCATCACGGCCGCGGAAACGCAGCGCGCACCGGTCATCCTCCAGACGAGCGAGGGCGCCATTGAGTACGCGGGCATGGAAATGCTCATCGCGATGATCCGTACCGCGGCGAAACGCGTGAAGGTGCCGGTCGTTCTCCACCTCGACCATGGGAAGGACTTGAAGATCGTCAAGCAAGCAATGGTATCCGGCTACACAAGCGTCATGTACGACGGCTCGTCGCTCCCGTATGCCGAGAATGTCCGGAACACCGCGCACATCGTGAAGCTCGCGCATGCGAAGGGCGTGGCAGTTGAAGCCGAGCTCGGTGCGATCAAGGGCGTTGAGGACTTCGTGTCGGTCTCGGAGCGAGAGGCGACGTTTACGAACCCCGAACAAGCACTCGATTTCGTGGAGCGCACGGGATGCGACTCGCTCGCGGTGTCGATTGGCACGGCCCACGGCGCACACAAAGCGAAGGGCGCTGTGGAGCTCGACATCGCACGGCTCCGCCGCATCCACGCGCTCCTCCCGAACACCCCGCTCGTGCTCCACGGCGCATCATCCGTGCCGGAAGACCTCGTCGGGGAAACGCGGATGTACTGCTCCATGCTCGGGGATTGCCAGCGCCTGGAAGGCGCGAAGGGGATCCCCGATGCGCAAATCCGCAAAGCGATCACGTTCGGCATCGCGAAGATCAACACGGACACCGACCTCCGCATCGCCTTCACCGCCGCGGTTCGTGAGATCATCATGGAGGATAAAAAAGTGTACGACCCCCGCAAGCTCCTCAGCCCCGCACGAGACAAGGTGCAAACAATCGTGGAGCAGCGGATTCGGGTGTTTGGTTCGAAGGGTAAAGCTTAAAACGGAACTCGTATGTTCGATGTCATCACCATTGGCTCCGCGACGCGGGATGTCTTCCTGCGCTCGAAGGCGCTGGAGACGCATGCGGCGGTGCACTCGCCGACCGGTGTGGATGTGTGCCTCCCACTTGGATCGAAAGTGCCGGTGGACGAGATCCACTTCACGACCGGCGGCGGCGCGACGAACGCCGCGGTGACGTTCGCGCGGCTCGGACGGCGTCGCGTCGCGACGGTCTGCCGCATCGGTGCAGAGGATACTGGCGGGCAGACGGTGCTCGCCGACCTCCGGGGTGACCGCGTGGACACGCGATTCGTGCAACGCGATCCGAAGCTCCACACCGGCTACTCGATTATCCTGCTCTCGGGGTCCGGCGAGCGGACGATCCTCGTCCACCGTGGAGCATCCGAAGGGCTCACGACGGCCGAGATCCCGTGGGCGAAACTCAAAACAAGGTGGTTCTACGTCACTTCGCTCGGTGGCGACCTCGCGCTCTTCAAAAAGATCCTCAACCACGCAGAACGTGTCGGGGCGAAGGTGGTGTGGAACCCGGGCGGCGGAGAAATTCGTCGCGGTTGGAAGGTGATTGGCCCGCTCGCTCGGCGCTGCACCGTGTTCAACGTGAACCGCGAGGAGGCCGCGCAACTCACGAAGCTTGATCCGAAGAGGCTCAAGGCAATCATCGCGGCGCTCGGTGGTGCGTCGGTCGCCTGTCCGGACTGCGGCCCATCCTGCGATGCCTGTGAGGCGATGGCGGCAGCAACCGGTCCGTACCTCCTCCTCACCGATGGTTCGGGTGGTGCGTACGTCCACGCTGGCGGGACGACATGGCACATCGCGTCACGGAACCTCAAGGCCGTGAACACGACCGGCGCGGGTGATGCATTCGGGTCGGCGTTCGTGGTCGGCCTGGAAGCAGGACCCAAACGAAATAGATTCGGATTTGGACTCATCGATGCCCTCCGTATCGCCATGGCCAACGCCGAGGGCGTCATCATGCACATGGGCGCGAAGGCGGGGATCCTACGCAAGGTCCCAAGCCGCGCGGCGCTCGCAAAGTACCGCGTGAGAGAAGTGTAGCGCTCGTACTCCTCTCCACCTGTACGCCTTTATGCCTACGGTGTACGTCTCCCGCCGCATTCCGGATGAGGGATTGAAACTCCTCGAGGCGAGGGGCCACCACGTGGTCGTGAGCCCGCATGATCGCGTGCTCACGAAGGAGGAGCTCGTCGCGGCCATCCGCGAGCATCGGCCGGAGGCGCTGCTCTGTCAGCTCACGGACCGCGTGGATGGCGATGTCCTTGACGCGGGAAAACCGAATCTCCGAATCGTCGCGAACTACGCGGTTGGCATGGACAATGTAAACCTCGTGGCGGCGAAAGCGCGGGGTATCGTCGTGACGAACACGCCGGGCGTGCTCACGGACGCGGTCGCCGAGCACACCGTCGCGCTCATGTTCGCGCTCGCGCGACGCATCCCGGAGGCAGATCGGTACGCGAAGTCTGGCCGGTACCAAGGATGGGACCCCTTCCTCTTCCTCGGCATGGAGCTCAAGGGAAAGACACTCGGCATCATCGGCCTCGGCCGCATCGGTTTCGGCGTTGCGGAGCGGTGCGTGAAGGGTATGGGGATGCGCGTCCGCTACAGCGACCCAAAAACGAATCCGGACTTCGAGCGCGAACTCGGCGGACAATTCCGTTCGCTCGATGACCTCCTGCGCGAGTCCGACGTCGTCTCCATCCACGTCCCGCTTCTGCCCTCTACACGCCACCTCATCAACGCCGACCGGCTCGGGCGCATGAAGCCGACCGCGCTTCTCGTGAACACGAGCCGCGGGCCCATCGTGGACGAGGCCGCGCTCCTCGACGCGCTGGAATCAAAAAAAATCGCCGGCGCGGCACTCGACGTGTTCGAGTGCGAGCCGTCCATCGTGTGCCGACCGGATGACCACCTCCGCTTGAAGGCGTTGCCGAACGTCATCCTCACCCCGCACATCGCCTCCGCCACGCACGAGGCCCGTCAAGCCATGTCTCGCCTCGCCGCCGAGAACATCCTCGCCGTACTCGATGGACGGGAACCACCGAATATCGTACGATGATCGCGTCTGTTCGCCTCTTTTGACACGTCCGCCACCGCCGTCCCCAGCTCCTGTGGATGGTGCACGCGCCATGTACACCAACCGCTTGACAGGCGGCCGTGCTCAAGTAGCGACCGCGACGGCGTGCCGGCTCGCAGGCAGCGTCGTTGCGCCGATTTCGAGGGGAACCGGCGGTCGGTCCGGGACCGCTTCCGGGTCGGCGTTGCCCACCGGGTGCCCATTCCTCGCGATCTGCGGGACGAGAAGTTCGACGGCATCACGCGTCGCCGACGGCGCCAGGTGCGAGTACCGGAGCGTCATCCGCAGGTCGGCGTGGCCGAGCAGCGCCTGCACGACCGTCAGGGGCACGCCCTTCATCACGAGCATCGAGCTGAACGTGTGCCGCAGCGCGTGCCACCCGGCGTACCGAACGCCGGTTCGCCGGCAGAGACCCCGCAGCGCGTGCCGCGCGGGCCAATCACTGAGCGGATGGCCCCGCCGCCCGGAGAAGAGCAGCCCCTGCGCCTGCCGGCGCCACGCGATCGCGTCAGCCAGGTCGCTCGTCATCGGGATGTGCCGCTGTGTGCCGCTCTTGGGCGCGACGAGTTGTCCACACCAGGCCGAGCGGCGGACCGTCACGATCCGTCGGTCGAAGTCCACGTCGGACCAATCGAGGCCGAGTATCTCTCCGACGCGCATCCCGGTACGGAGCGCGAGGAGCACCATCTCGTGGCAGCGCCGGTCGCTCTTGTCCGAGAGCAGCCCCTCGCACTCTTCCGACGAGAGGAAGGCAAACGGCGGTGGTGGCTCGCGCAGCTTCTTGACCTTCGGAACGGCTGCGAGGCACGTCCAATCCACGGCTGTCTGGAGAATCTTGCGGAGCGTGACGAGGAGTGCGTTGATGCTCGCGGGCGCCAATCCTCGTGCGAGCTGGTTGGTCTTGAACCGCTCGACGTCGATCGCCTCGATCTCATCGAGACGTCGCGTGCCGAAGCATGCGATAAGGACGCGCACGCGGCGCTTGTTCCCGGCGTAGTTTGACGGCTTATGGTTGGGCTTCGAGTAGGACTCCAGCCACCGCTCCGAGAACTCGGCGAAGCCGGGGGCCTCGGCGCGGTGACGGGCGGACTCACCGTCGATAGGCTCGCCGCGCGCGAGCCGGCCGCGCACCAGCGCCTCGTACGCCGCCGCGCCAGCCCGCGTGTTGTCGGGGCTGCGCTTGCGATACCGCACGTCCTCGACGCGGAAGTCGACCCACCAGGAATCTCGAATCTTGCGAACGCTCATAGGTGTTGGCGATCAATGGTCTCCACGCGCCTGGCGGCGAGGAACGCGTCCACGTCATCCGTCGAGAAGCGCAGGCTGCCGGGCAGGCGGTAGAAGGGGAGCTGGCGGCGCTCGACGAGGCGGTAGACGCTGGTGCGCGAGAGGCGCAGGCACTCTCCGACTTCCTCGACGGTGAGCAGGGCGGCGGTCCTCGGGCCGGTGCGCGGGGAGACCCTGGGAGTCAGTTGTGAAGGGG
>CAZPCZ010000054.1:0-8977 GCA_964585225.1 uncultured Gammaproteobacteria bacterium | reverse complement strand
CGTCGCGTATTTTGCCGCGGAGGTACACGTCGTTCGGTCCGGTCTTCGCCTGCGAGCCGCCGGACTGCTCGACGATGCCGGTCACCATGCGCCGGATCGCCTCGATGAGCTCCTTGGACTCCTTGAGGTACACGAACCCGCGCGAGATGATGTCCGGGTTCGTGACGAGCTTCCCACTCTTGCCCTCGATCGTCACGATGACGACGAGCATCCCGTCGTCCGCGAGCTGCTTGCGGTCGCGCAGCACGATCTCGGAGACATCGCCGACGCCGAGCCCATCGACCATGACGTACTCCGACGGCACGCGCTCGTTCGTGAGGCGCCCGCCGGCCGCGTCGAACGTGATGACCCGGCCGTTCTCCGGGATGATGACGTGCTCGCGCGCCATGCCGACCTGGAGCGCGAGCTTCCCGTGCGCGACGAGGAAGGAGTAGTTCCCGTGGATCGGGATGAGATACCTCGGGTTCACGAGCTTGATCATGAGCTTCAAATCATCCTGGAGCCCGTGGCCGCCGGAGTGGACGTCCATCATCTGGTAGTGGATGACCTCTGCACCCTGGCGGGCGAGGTTGTCCTTCAGCCGCTGGACGGAGCGTTCGTTCCCCGGGATGACGGACGAGGAGAAGATGATCGTGTCGCCGGGCTCGACCTCGACGAGCCGGTGCTCGCGGTTCGCGATGCGCATCAAGGCGGCGCGCTCCTGGCCCATCGCGCCGGTGCAGAGGATCATTTGCTGCTCCGGCGGGAGCCGCAGGAGGTCGCGGGTCTCGACGATGAGCCCCTTTGGGTACTGCAGGTACCGGAGCTCGTGCGCGATCTCGATGTTCGTCTTCATCGAGAACCCTTCGATCGCGACCTTCCGGTTGTGCTTCTCCGCGATCCAGAAGAGTTGCTGGATGCGCGCGAGGAGCGTCGAGAAGAGCCCGACGACGATCCGTCCCTTCGCGTCCTTCACGATCTGGTCGAGCGTCTTCGTGATCTCCGACTCCGAGATCTGGTGCCCCGGGCGCTCCGCCGCGGTCGAGTCCGACAGGAGCGCGAGGACGTGCTTGTCCGCGAGCGCCGCGATCTTCGCGATGTCGCCCGGCGTCGTCCCGATCGGGGCGAGGTCGAATTTGAAGTCTCCGGTGTTCACGACGATGCCGAGCGGCGTGTGGACGATGAGGCCGATGGAGTCCGGAATGTTGTGGCTCTCGAAGAACGACTCGACGCGGAAGTG
Source organism: uncultured Gammaproteobacteria bacterium (assembly GCA_964585225.1). Lineage (GTDB taxonomy): Bacteria > Patescibacteriota > Patescibacteriia > JACPHY01 > JACPHY01 > CAZPCZ01. The sequence continues at coordinate 7,758 of CAZPCZ010000054.1, read as the reverse complement.
CCCGAGCTGGAGCACGTCGCCCGGCTGGATGACGTTGAGGCGGAGCGGCGGCATCTGGAACTCCTCGTGCCGCTTCTTGATGATCGCGAGTGAGAGCTTCGTCGCGAAGATCGGCGGGTTCCCGAGGCGCGGGGCGAGGTAGCTGATCGCGCCGATGTGGTCGAAGTGCGCGTGCGTGATGACGATGCCGCGAATGCGCTGCTCCTTGCCCCGGAGGTAGCCGATGTTCGGAATGACGAAATCCACGCCGGGCATGTCCTCCTCGGGGAACTGCACCCCCATGTCCATGATGAGGAGGTCGTCCCCGTACTCGAGGACCGTCATGTTCCTCCCGACTTCGTCGCACCCGCCGATTGGAATGCAGCGGAGCGTGCCGTGCGCGTTCACGCCTTGAGGTGCCGGTTGTGTGTGCGGGCGCAGGCCATGGCGGCCATGCTGCCGCGCCCGGCGTCGGTGTCGGGGTGGAGCAGCTACGGTCGGTGCTGCCGAAAATACAAGTTCACTCATAATGAAATTTCAGATTTTAGATTTCGTGTGGGCGAGGAGGGATTCGAACCCTCATGAGATTGCTCTCGCTGGCTCCTGAAGCCAGTGCGTCTGCCGTTCCGCCACTCGCCCATGGCAGCGGACTACCGTTTCCACACTCGCTCCGTCTCCGTGTACCATTCGCCGATGGTGTTGAACCGATCGGCGGGTTGCGTGAGGGCGCCGAAGCGGACCCCGCGTACCGCATCGGTCACCGCGTACGTGAGCGTCGGCGTCGTGAGGAAGATCGCCGGCCGCTCCTCCGCGAGGAGCTCCTGAAACTTCGCGTAGAGCTTCCCGCGCGCCTCGTGATCGAGCGCCGCGCGCGCGTCCTCGAGGAGCTTGTCGATCGCGCGGTTCGAGAAGTACGAGAGGTTCAGGCCCGGGTGGCGCACCTGCGAGGAGTGCCAGAACGGGAATGGATCGGGATCCGGCCCGAGGATTTGACTGAAGAGGAGCGTGTCGTACGCGCGGTTCGGGATGACCTCGCTGCGGATGCGCTCGAGCGGAACGACGTCCATCCGCGTCTGGATGCCAATCGCGCGCCAGTGGTCGCGAATGCGCTCCGCGACCGCGACGAGCTCCGGTGCGTCCGGCGTCGTGATCGTGAGCGCGAGGATCGTGCCGCTGGAGAGCCGGAAGTACGGGAGTTCGGGGCATCCGGTACAGTCCGGCGCGACCTCGGCGCGCACGCGCTCCTCGATCGTTCGGCGTTCCTCATCCGTCGGCGCGCGCTGGCTCCGCGGCTTCCCCGCGCGCTTCTTCTCTGCCTCGAGTTTCTGGAGCTCGCTGCTCGTCCGCGTCGCGACGAGCGTCGCTGCGTCCATGCGCACCCACTTCGCCCCATCGAGGAGCTGTGCCGCGCGGTCTGGTTCAAACGGATCGGACGCTGGTGGGTCCGCGATCGGCGTAAACCCTGGGATGATCGGTCCGCCGATCGCGTCGGCGGCGCCGGTGAGAATCGACGCGATCACTGCGCGTCGATCAACGGCGAGCGAGAGTGCGCGGCGGACTGCGGCATCACGGAGTACGGTGCTGCGCTTCTGGTTCAGGAACACCGCGCTCGTGGATGGGAGCCGGATCGCGTGTCGAGTGACATCGCGACGCGTGATCCCATTCGCGGGAATCGGCATGAGCGTGCCGATGCCGTCAATCTCGCGTCCGTTCAGCGCGGCAATGAGCTGATCGCGTTCTCCGAAAAAGCGGAAGGTGATGCGTTCGAGCAGCGGTGAGGTGCGGTGGAATCCGTCGTACCGTTCGAGCGTGTACGACCGGACGCTCCCGCGGCGATCCTTCGTGAGCCCGACGAATCGGTACGGTCCAGACCCAATCGGTCGGAGGTTGAGCTCTGCGAGCGGGAGGTGCGTGGGCGGGATGTCGCTCCAGAGGTGCTCCGGCAGGATCCCCACCGTGAGCGCGCTCAGGAATACGGCGAGCGGACGATCAATCGAAAACTTCACCGTGCGCTCATCGGTGCGCTCAGCGGTGACACCGCGGAATGCGCCCCGGAGCGGGCTCCCAGCGTTCGAGTCTTGGATGAGGTGGATGGTGAAGACGACGTCGTCCGCGGTGAGATTCGCGCCATCATGCCATCGGAGATCGGAGCGGAGCGTCACCGTCACCGCTTTCCCGTCGCTCGCAACCTCGAAGCGCTCCGCGAGATCCGGAGCGACCGCGCCCTGATCATCAATGCGGAAAAGCCCGGAGAAGAGGAGGCGCGTGAGGTCTTGGTCAACCTCGTTCGTCGGCGCGAACAGCGGGTTCACGAGCCGCGGTTCCCCGAGGAGCCCCTCGACGTACGTCCCACCGACCGACGGCTGGACGATAGTCTTCCCACGGTACCACGCCGTTCCCATGAGTGCGATGCCAAGGACGACCGCGAGCGCACCGGCCGCGAGCACGACCCGCTCCGGCGGAGTGAGGACCCGCGGGATTCGGAGGAGCTGGCGGAACGTCAACGACATGGCTTCATTGCTCCATTGTTTCACTGTCATGTGCAGCGTTCAACGCTTCAATCCCACAACAGCAATGGAACCATGAAGCAATGAAACAATGGACGCGGTCGTCAGAGGACTACTTGTGCCAGTGCCGATCCGAAGAAGATCACGGCAAGGACGACCGTCGCGACGACGAGCGTCTTCTCGAGGCCGCGGACAGTGCGATACACGTTGCCCTCGCCGCCGAACGCGGACCCGAGCCCGGTCCCGCGCTGCTGGAGGAGGATGGTGATGATGAGGAGAATCGCGGAGACGAGCTGGAGGATGGCCAATGCAGACATACAAAAACGAGGCTCATTCGCCTCAGTTCTCCACTGTACCATGCGACGCTCGGCGTGTCAATCGGGTCCGAGCGTGGTACGTTGTGGAGTGTATGAAGCCCTGGTACCTCCGTTGGTGGGGCATTGCGTTCCTCGGCTACCTCGCGGTGACCGGCGTGCTCGGTGTTGTTTTCCTCACGACGTCGCGCCGTCCCCCACCGGCACCGCTCGACACGCTGCGAGTGGGTGGGTTCACGCCCACCGAGTCGAGAGTCGAGAGCCCCGACGCTCCGGTCGGGGCGAGTCGAAAGTCGAAAGGTACGGATACCGCGACGGTACCCATCGTGACCGATGGCGATCCGGCGATCGGAGCGCCTGCGGACCAAGCGGCGCTCACGATCGTCGAGTTCTCCGACTTCCAGTGCCCGTTTTGCCGCGCCGCGTTCCCGATCATCCGGGAGGCAGTCGCGACGTTCGGCAATCGGGGCCTCCGCTTCGTCTACCGCGACTTCCCGGTTGACGAAATCCACGATGAGGCGCGGCTCGCGGCCGAGGCGGCCCAGTGCGCGCACCGCGAGGGGAAGTTCTGGGCATACCACGACAAGCTGTTCCAGGAGCAGACCGTCCGCTGCCCGCCCGGCATCTCGTGCGCGGAGGGGTACGACCGCGATGCGCTCGTTGCGTACGCCGAGCAGGTCGGGCTCGAACGGCAGCGCTTCGAGGTGTGCCTCGCCGCACGTGAGTTTGCTCCAGCAGTAGAAGAGGATTACCAAGCCGGTGTGAAGCTCGGCGTGCGCGGGACCCCGACGTGGTTCTTCATCTCCAAGGGCGATGCGACGACCGCACGACGCGTCGAGGGCGTGATCCCGCGCGAGGCGCTGACGCAGCTCCTCGAGCGTCAGCTTCGCTGACATATACGAATCTGCGAATGAATGCGAATCTACAAATACGCGAATGTCGAGTGAGCGCGGTGGTGCTAACCGTGCTCGTCTTGATACTGCTCGCTCCGGTCGGGGCAGCGGCGGCGGATCCCCAGACGAATCCGACGTGCTGGACGGGGAATCAGTGTCGGGCGGCGGGAGGGCACTTCGAGAGCGGGCGCGGGGAATGTGCGGGGAGTGTGTGGGGGCACTGCTACGTGCAGCGACCGATCGACATCCAGGTTCACATCCCCGGGCTCGCAGGGAAGCAGGTGCGCGATCTCGCGCAGTACATCCAGGTCGTGTACGCGTGGGGCGTGCGCGTCGCTGCGATCGCTGCGGTCATCGCGATCATGATCGGCGGACTCCTGTGGCTCACCTCCGCGGGCGCCGAGCGGCTCGGGAAGGCGAAGGAGATCATCGGGAACGCCATCATTGGGCTCCTCCTCGCGCTGTTCTCGTTTGTCATTCTGAAGACGATCAATCCGGACCTCGTCCGGCTCTCGCTCCCGCGTACCATGATGGTGCGCACGATCGCAGTGGGCGCGCAGTTCTGCTTCAACGTGCCGTCCGACGTGCCGATCCTCGAGGGCGGCCCGAACGGCGCGATCGTCGCCGACTCGGCCCGTGCCTCGCTCCGCTGCGGCTTCACCTACCACACGCCATCCGCGCTCGCGAAGACGTGCGTGGGCTATACCTGTGATTCTGGGAAGATGTGTTTGTCTGAGGGAACTGGAACCTATGAGTGCGTTGAGGGGGTAATCGGAGGGAGTTTGGGTGGCGACAGCGAAGTGATCCGGGACCCCGACCACGGCGTCGAGCTGCATGTAGTGTGCAGCGATGGCTCCGATCATAGAATTTTGAGTACGCATTGGATACCGACCGCGCAGCGACAGCGATTCTTTACGTTTCCGAAATCGCCGAGCGCGATCCGTGCCGTGGAGAGCGCATGCGGAGGTTCTACGGGCGAAGGAACGGTTTCGGCGAGTACGGTTCGGGGGTTCACCTTCTGGATGATCGTGAACGGCGATTGGCGTGCGGTCGGCATGAAGTCGTGCGGTGGGGCATCGAAGCCGCTTTCCGTGACAGCGTCCGATGAGGGGAACGTTGGGAACATCGTGTGGCGTTCGCTTGGCGATGACGAATTTATCAATCAGATGAGGATCTACGCGGCGCTCCGCCAACCAAGGCCAGGATTTCCGGTCACGCCGTTCCAGTGCGATCTCACGTTGAATCGGAGCAATTTTCCGTAGGGCCACGGTCGACTACATCCACGCAACCCAGTGTCACTTTTTAGATCAGTCAGGATTTTTGGAGAGCAATCACCACGATGGAAGACCTCTCCGTCCTCGACCTCCTTCACTTTCGGCCCTCCACGGGGTGATCCCACCTTTTCTTCCGAAAAATGCGGTACGGAGTTGACGCACCGCGGTTGACCGCCTACGCTGGGAGTCATGGGTTCGATATCGTCGGTGGATAACCCGCATGCCATAAAGCGCGGGGGCGTATTTTCTATGCCCGTCTACCATGCAATGTGAGGAGCTATGTCAACGGGACCAGATCACATCCGCGTGCGTGGCGCGCGCGTCCACAACCTCAAGAACGTCTCCGTGGACATCCCGCGGGGGAAGCTCACGGTCATCACGGGCTTGTCGGGTTCCGGCAAGTCCTCGCTTGCGTTCGACACGATCTACGCCGAGGGACAGCGCCGGTACGTGGAATCGCTCTCCGCCTACGCGCGGCAGTTCCTCGGCGTCATGGACAAGCCGGACGTCGATGCCATCGAGGGACTCTCGCCGACGATCTCCATTGATCAGCGCACCGTGTCCCACAACCCGCGTTCGACCGTCGGGACGATCACGGAAATCTACGACTACGTCCGTCTCCTCTTCGCACGGATTGGCCGCCCGCACTGCCCGACGTGCGGCCGCGAGGTGGTACGGCAGACCATTGATCAGATCGTTGATCGCATCCTCGAGCTTCCCGAAGGCACACGGATCCTCCTCCTCGCGCCGATGATCCGGGACCAGAAGGGGGAGATGAAGGCAGTGGTGAAGAAGGTGGACCAGGCTGGCTACAGCCGCGTGCGCATGGACGGCGTGCTCTACACGATCGACGAGGCCGCGAGCCTCGCGGTGGACAAGCAGAAGAAGCACTCGCTCGAGGTTGTCGTCGACCGAATCGGCGTGGCGCAGGAGCAACGCTCGCGCCTCGCGGACTCCGCCGAGACCGCGCTCGACCTCGGAAATGGACTCCTCCAGGTCATCGTCCTCGACGAGCAGGACGGCGAGGCGCAGACATTCCTGTTCTCACAGCTCTTCTCCTGTCCGGTGGATGGGGTGTCGATTCCGGAGCTCGAGCCGCGGAACTTCTCATTCAACTCGCCGCACGGCGCGTGCCCGACCTGCTCCGGCCTCGGGACGCTCCTCGAGCTCGACGCCGAGCTCGTCATGCCGAACAAGTCCCTCACCATCGCGCAGGGCGCGATCCGTCCGTGGACGAAGGTGTTCGCGAACCAGAGCTGGATGTACCAGACGCTCGAACGTGTCGCGGTCGTCCACGGATTCTCCGTCGACATACCGGTGAAGGACCTCACGAAGCAGCAGCTCGACGTCATCCTGTACGGCGATGGCGCCTTCGATGGCGTCATTCCGTACCTCGAGAAGAAGTATAAGGAGACGGACTCGGAGTACATCCGTTCGGAGATCGAGCACTACATGCGATCGAAGCCGTGCCCGGCATGCTCCGGCAAGCGACTGAAACCCGAAGCGCTCGCGGTGACGGTCGCGGGGAAGAATATTGCTCATGTGACGGGGTTCTCCATTGAAGATGCCGCCACGTTCTTCTCTGCTCTCACGAGCAATGCGCATGGCAAAACGCAAAATGCAAAACGCAAAATGCAAAACGGGACACTCAGTGAGCGTGAGGCGAAAATTGCGACGCTCATCCTCAGGGAGATCACGACGCGCCTGACGTTCCTCCACAACGTCGGCCTCGACTACCTCACGCTCGATCGCTCGGCGTCAACGCTCTCTGGCGGCGAGGCGCAGCGCATTCGTCTCGCGACGCAGATCGGAAGCGCGCTCACCGGTGTCATCTACATCCTCGACGAGCCCTCGATCGGCCTCCACCAGCGCGACAACGACAAGCTCCTCACGACCTTGAAGGAGCTCCGCGACCTCGGGAACTCCGTCATCGTCGTCGAGCACGACGAGGCGACGATGCGCGCGGCCGACTTCCTCATTGACATCGGCCCCGGCGCAGGGGACCACGGCGGCCGCATTGTCGCGGCCGGAACCGCCGCACAACTCATGAAGCACGCAGAGTCGCTCACCGGCAAGTACCTCTCCGGGAAGCAGGCGATCACCCGTCCGACGCAGTACCGAGACGGCAGCGGGAAGACGATCACGATCAAGCACGCGACGGAGAACAACCTCAAGGGCATTGATGTCGCGATCCCGCTGGGAAAGTTCGTGTGCATCACCGGCGTGTCGGGCTCCGGGAAGTCCACGCTCATGATTGACATCCTCGGCCGGTACTTGAACCAGCGCTTCTACCAGGCGAAGGATGCGCCGGGGAAACACAAGGCGATCATCGGCGTCGAACACATTGATAAGGTCATTGACATTGACCAGTCGCCGATCGGCCGGACGCCGCGTTCGAACCCCGCGACGTACACGGGCGTGTTCACGCCGATCCGCGAGCTCTACACGGAGCTCCCAGAGGCGAAGGTGCGCGGGTACAAGGCCGGGCGCTTCAGTTTCAACGTCGTCGGCGGGCGGTGCGAGGCGTGCCAGGGCGACGGGATGGTGAAGATCGCCATGCAGTTTTTGCCAGACGTCTACGTCGAGTGTGAGGAGTGCCGCGGGAAGCGGTACAATCGCGAGGCGCTCGAGATCCACTACAAAGGCAAGCACATCTCGGACATCTTGGCCATGACCGTCGAGGAGGCGCGAACATTCTTCGCGACGATCCCGGCGATCGCGGACAAGCTCGCGGTGCTCGAGGAGGTGGGGCTCGGGTACGTGAAGCTCGGGCAGTCCGCGACGACGCTCT
>CAZPCZ010000053.1:0-9184 GCA_964585225.1 uncultured Gammaproteobacteria bacterium | reverse complement strand
TCTCCCCTGCTCCGAGATTGCGCTCCTCAATCCAGGGCTTTAACGCCGTCTCGAGCGCGGACGGGGAATCGGGCCACAGGTCGGTCGCGATCATGCGTTCGAGCACCGCGGTGAGGTTCTGGCGCGTGATCACATCGCTCGTTTGCTTCCACGGGAGCGGCGCGTCGTAGCGGACGGGCGTGAAGTACCACATCGGGAGCCGATCGAGCCGTTTCAATCGTGGTTGCTCGATCGTGATCACGTTCGTGAGGAACACATCGCTCACGTCCGTTCCCACCGCGTTCGCACGCCGAACGAGCGGGAGGAGCTCCGCCGGAGATCGCTGCCGGATGTACTCCCCATTCATCCACTCGAGTTTCGTGAAGTCCACGACCGCCGGTGAGAGGTTCACCGAGGTGAGATCAAACGCAGCGACGAGCTCATCCCGCGTGTAGATTTCACGGTCGGCGGACGGATTCCACCCGAGGAGCGCGACGAAATTGAGAAGCGCGTCGGGCAGGCACCATTGGAGGAACTGTGCGACATCGACATCCCCATCACGCTTACTCAGTTTCTTGCGCTGCTGCCCGAGGAGAAGCGGGAGGTGCGCGTATCGTGGTGGCTCCCACCCGAACGCTCGGAACAGGAGCACGTGTTTCGGGAGCGACGGGAGCCACTCATCACCGCGGATCACGTCCGTCGTTGCCATCTCGTGATCGTCGACGACGTGTGCAAGGTGGTACGTCGGCCACCCATCGCTCTTGAGGAGTACGAAGTCATCGAGCGTTGCGAGTGCGACAGAAATGTCTCCGTGGATGATGTCGGCCACCGCGATACTCCCCTCCTCCGGCATACGGAAGCGGATGACGTGCGGCCTCGATTGATCCACATCGCGACGCTCGCGGCAGTGCCCATCGTACCGCGTCGGTTGTCGTGCAGCGGTCTGTGACTCCCGAAGTTCCTGGAGCCGTGCTGACGAGCAATCGCATCGGTAGGCACTCCCCTGCTCTACCAGACGCTCCACAGCAGCTCGGTAGCGCTCGAGTCGCTCGGACTGCACGTATGGACTATGTGGACCGCTGATGTCGGGTCCCTCGTCCCACGTGAGGCCGAGCTCGTGGAGTATGCCGAGGATGCGCTCTGCACTCCCGGGCACGAGGCGTTCGCGATCGGTGTCCTCAATGCGAAGAAAGAACGCGCCGTGGTGGTGTCGCGCATGCAGCCACGCGTAGAGGGCGGTGCGGAGCCCACCGAGGTGGAGGTCACCGGTGGGCGATGGTGCGAAGCGAGTGCGGATCATACCTTCAAGGCATCTCGAACGACCGCGAAGGGAAACGTGATCGTAGCGCGTGCGATGCGGCGCGCCCGCCATGGTTGTCGGATGAGTCGCCATGCCCATTCGACGCCGAGCCGTCGCGCGAGGAGCGGCGGCACCGGAACCGCGCCGGTGAGGTAGTCGAGCGCACCGCCGACGCCGACCGCGATCCGAACGGAGGGGAACCGGTCGAGGTGCTCGGCGAGCCAGCGCTCCTGGATCGGGTGTCCAAAGTTCACGATGAGGATTGATGGTGCCGCATCGGCGATCGATTGCGCGAGCGCCGTGCTCATCGGGTGCGTTGGGTCGAGCGAACCGACAGCGAGCTTCAGGGCTGGCCATCGGGCACCCATCGCGTTGCGGAGGAGCGTCGCCGTCGTGAGCCCACCCTCGCGGAGGAGAAACGCGACCGTCCGTTCGTCTTCCACGGCGATCGTCGCGAGGTCGTGGAGAATGTCGGTCCCGGTGATACGCTCGCCCGCCGGTTCCCCGCGGAGACGGAGCGCAAGTGCGGCGCCGACGCCATCAAGCGTGATGCAATCCGCAGTGCGTACGACGGCACCGTAGCGCGGGTTCCGCCGAGCGGCGAGCGCGATCTCAGGGTTCAGCGTCACGATGCGGTGCGCGCAACCAGACGTGAGCGCCCGCCGCAAGAACAGCCGGAACTCGAGGCGCGACAGTCGATCGACCGGGATCCCAAGGATCTCAACGCGGCGGTTGTTGGTGGTGCGGGCCGTTGCCATAGGATGCGCGGATCGACGCGATGCGTTGCGCGTGCCGAATGCGAAACGGACTCGGCGTGCGGTACCGGGTGACCTTCCGATTCGTCCTCCGGGCGTAGTTCTTCATACCCGCAGTATACCCACCATTGACATCCCCGTCATTTTCCGTTATGCTAGGCGTACAGACCACATCCTCGCTTCGCATATCTGTAGATTCGCATGTATTCGTAGATTGGTGAGGCGTCAGTATGCAGAATTTTACCTACAAAGCCCAGGAGGCCCTCCAGCGCGCGTCGCATACCGCGTCCGAGCGTGGGCACCAGCAGGTGGATGTCATCCACCTCTTCCTCGCGTTGATCGGGCAGGAGCAGAGCGTCGTCACCGCGGTGCTCCAGCGCCTGAACGTGCCAATCCGCGACCTCCAGCGGCGCATCGAGGGCGAGCTCAACCTCCTCCCGGCAGTCCGCATGACGCCGTCCGGCGGCGTTGGTCAGATCTTCGTGACGCCTGAGCTCAAGGCGACGCTCGACCGCGCCGCAGAGGAAGCGAAGAAGCTCAAGGACGAGTACATCTCGACCGAGCACTTCCTCCTCGCCATGCTCGAGGTCCGCTCACCAATCCGCGTGCTCCTCAACGAACTCCAGGTGGACCGCGAGAAGGTTCTGAAAGTGCTCTCGGAAGTCCGCGGGCACCAGCGCGTGGATTCCCCTGAGCCAGAGTCCACGTACCAGGCGCTCGAGAAGTACAGCGTGAACCTCACCGCGCAGGCGCGTGAGGGCAAGCTCGACCCGGTCATCGGTCGCGACACGGAGATCCGTCGCGTCATGCAGGTGCTCACACGCCGGACGAAGAACAACCCGGTGCTCATCGGGGAACCCGGTGTCGGGAAGACCGCAGTCGCCGAGGGCGTCGCGCAACGCATCGCGAAGGGTGACGTTCCGGAATCCCTCAAGGACAAGGAGCTCATCTCGCTCGACCTCGGGAGCCTCGTTGCAGGAACGAAGTTCCGCGGTGAGTTCGAGGAGCGCCTGAAAGCGGTGCTGAAGGAGATCCGAGCGGGTGCCGGGAAGATCATCCTCTTCATTGACGAGCTCCACACGATCGTCGGCGCCGGCGCCGCCGAGGGAGCGATTGACGCCGCGAACATGCTCAAGCCGATGCTCGCGCGCGGAGAACTCCACGCAATCGGCGCGACGACGCTCAAGGAGTACCAGAAACACGTCGAGAAAGACGCGGCGCTCGAACGGCGGTTCCAGCCCGTGCTCGTGAATGAGCCGACCGTCGCGGACACCATCGCGATCCTCCGCGGCATCAAGGAGAAGTACGAGGTGCACCACGGCGTGCGCATCACCGACAGCGCGATCGTTGCCGCCGCGGAGCTCTCACACCGGTACGTGAGCGATCGGTTCCTCCCGGATAAAGCGATTGATCTCATCGACGAGGCGGCGTCCGCACTCCGCATGGAGATCGAGAGCCAGCCCGAGGAGCTCGATAAGCTCCAGCGCCGTATCATGCAGCTCGAGATTGAGCGGCAGGCCTTGAAGAAGGAGGAAGGGAAGGAACGCGATGAGCGCCTCGCGGCGATTGACGAGGAGCTCAAGGTCCTCCAGGAGCAGGCGAAGGAGCTCGAGCTCCGTTGGCGCATGGAGCGCGATCTCATCGCGAAGATTCGGGAGTCGAAGTCGAAGATTGATGAGCTCCGCGCGACCGCTGACCGCGCGAGCCGCGAGGGGAATTTGCAGCAGGTCGCGGAAATTCGTTACGGGAAGATCCCCGAGCAGGAACGGCAGATCCGAGAGCTCGAGAAGCGGATCCAGGAAATCCAGAAATCACAGCGCATCCTTACCGAGGCGGTGACCGACGAGGAGATCGCAACGGTCGTCGCTCGATGGACCGGAGTCCCCGTCCGCAGGATGCTCGAAAAGGAAGCAGAGAAGCTCAGCCGCATGGAGGAGGTGCTCACCGGACGCGTCGTCGGTCAGGAGGAGGCGATCCGGGCGGTTGCGAACGCGGTGCGGCGCTCGCGCGCGGGCATCGCCGAGGAGACGCGGCCGATCGGCTCGTTCATCTTCCTCGGGCCTACCGGCGTCGGGAAGACCGAGCTCGCCCGCGCGCTCGCGGAGTTCATGTTCAACGACGAGAACGCGATGGTGCGGGTGGACATGTCCGAGTACATGGAGAAGCACGCGGTGAGCCGGATGGTCGGATCACCACCGGGGTACATCGGGTACGAGGAGGGCGGGCAGCTCACGGAGATGATTCGTCGTCGCCCGTACTCCGTCGTGCTGTTCGACGAGATCGAGAAAGCGCATCCGGACGTGTTCAATATCCTCCTCCAGATCCTCGATGACGGGCACCTCACGGACGCGAAGGGGCGCAAGGTGAATTTTAAGAACACGATCATCGTTATGACGTCGAACCTCGGCTCCGAGCTCATCCTCGAGGCCGGACGGAAGGGCAGCCTTGGTTTCACGACAGAAGAAGCAGCATCCGTCGCGCCGGAGGAACGGATGCGCGAGAAGCTCATGGAGCGCCTCCGGGAGCGCTTCAAGCCGGAGTTCCTCAACCGCGTCGATGATACGATCATCTTCCACTCGCTCGGCACTGAGCACCTCGAACGCATTGTGGATCTCCAGCTCGGGCACGTCATGAAGCGTCTCGCCGAGCAGAAGATCGCCATCGAGGTTTCGAGCGACGCAAAGGTGCTCATCGCGAAGCGTGGCTACGATCCTGCGTTCGGCGCGCGCCCGCTCAAGCGTCTCATCCAGTCCGAGATCCTGAATCCGCTCGCACTCGAGATCGTGAACGGGAACCTCAAACCCGAATCCAAAGTACGCATTGATGTGGAGGGCGAGCACTTCGTCTTCCGTCCACAGGGGATCAAGGAGCCGACGACAACTGGGCGGCGCAGTCGGAAAGCCGCCTGAGGACACGATGACAAACTCTGTCGGTCCGTAACGGACCGACAGAGTTTGGTATACTATCACTACGTATGCCTTTTCGTGTTCAGACCATTACGCTCGCAGCGATGCTCATCCTCATGACTCCGGCCGTCTCGCGGGCCGCAACGGCAGAGCTCCTTATTGGTGACCAGGAGTTCACGAACGCAGCAGCGATGACGCTCGCGGAGGTACACTCCTTCCTCCAGGAACATGCTTCACCGCTCGCGACCATGTTCCTCCCCGATTCCGATGGCCAGCTCAAACTCCCGACAGAGATCATCTGGTTTGCTGCCCAGGAGGCGCGGATCAGCCCGAAGGTGCTCCTCGCGACGCTCCAGAAGGAGCAACGGGCCATCACGAACCCCACGCCGTCGCAACGACAGCTCGACTTTGCCATGGGGTACGGATGCCCGGATGGGAACGGGTGCAGCGATCGCTTTCGAGGATTCGGGAAGCAGGTCCGTGGGGCGGCACTCCAGTTCCGTGGATACCTCGATGATCTCGCAGTGAAGGGTGAGACGATTGCCCGTTGGGCAGTGGGGCGAACGAAGGTGACCGGCGACGGGGTGGAGGTGGCACCGCAGAACGCAGCGACCGCGGCGCTCTACTCCTACACCCCGTGGCGTGGCGGGACGAACGGTGCCCGTCGCATCGGTGGCAACCTCAGCTTCGTGCGCATTTGGAAACAGTGGTTCGGCCGTGGAGCCTGGCCAGACGGCACGGTGCTCGAGACACCAGACGGGATCCGGTGGCTTCTCCAGAACGCAAAACGGCGTCGACTCATGACGCCGGCGGTCGCCGCGCTTCGTTCTGCGAACGTTGCGGTCGTCCTCGTGCAGCAGGAGGAGCTCGAGGCGTACCCGGAGGGAATCTCCATTCGATTCCCGGACTACACGGTCGTCGAGGATCCCGGAGGCACGCGGTGGCTCCTCATCGGGGATACGCGACGGAAGATCGCGTCCCGTGAGGTATTTCGGAAGCTCGGCTTCCACCCGGAGGAGGTGGAATCCGTGAGCATTGAGGAGCTCGGTACGTACCTCGAGGGACCTGCAATCGTGAAGTCAGCGCAGGATCCGCGCGGTACGCTCATCGAAGAGATTGGGACGAAAAAACGGTACCTCGTCATGGACGGTCAACGACGACTCATCCTCGATCCATTCATTCAGCACGTCGCAGTTGGCGATGACCAGCCGGTGAAGCGGACGGCGAAGGAGCTCAAGAAGCTGAAGCTCGGTGATCCGCTCCGCCTTCCGGAGGGTGCGATTGTCACCGCGTCGAAGGCGCTTCCAAAGGCATTCGTCATCTCCCATGGGCTCCGGCGACCGTTCGCGTCGCCACGCGCCCTCGAGCTCCTTGGGTACCAGTGGAGCGACGTCCGCCACGTGACGAACGCCGCGCTCGAACTCCACACGCTCGGCGACCCCATCACGGATGACGCGCTTACGGAGTTGATCGCACCATCCCCCACTCCCGTCGCTCGAGCGCTCCCGGAGCCACCTCGGCCACGGTACCTCTCTGGGTTATCAGTCTTCTAATGACGCGGAGGCTGGTGCTCGCGCGATGAGTGGTCGAACGTGCTGGTCGCAGCATTGGCGTATGCGTTCGATGAATTCCTCCAGCGAGCCCTCGTTATCGATCCGAACGTCCGCGGTGGCGCCAATGGCAGGAATGGCGCGCTCCGACGTCGCCTGTTCCTCCTCGAGAAACTGCTCGTAGGATGTTTCGTGCTCCTTCACATTCTCCCGGCGCGCGCAGAGCCGCTCATAACGCGTGTGGGTGCTCGCGGTGATGTAGATGAGGAGGTTTTTTGCAAACGATCGGATGAGGAGCCGATCCGCCTCCCAGCGAACACCATCGAGGACGACCACATCCGCGTCGATGCCCGCGATCCGGTGACCCATTGCGTGTGCGAGCGTTCCATTTCCGAAATCCGCATCCATGACCCTCGAGAGGTTCTGGAGATTCGCGCGCGTGTGAGGGAGGTGCCAGAGCGTCAGTGTCTCACGGAGGAGGTCGGAGAACCGCACGCCAACGCAGCGCGTACCCGTCGGCAGCGCCTCGCTCATGAGGCGGACGGCCGTGCCTTTGCCGCCCCCCTTCTCACCGACCAAACCAATGACGAGCATAGCTGTGCGGTGAGTCAGTAATCCAGCCCCTGACGCGCGGGGACTCCATTGTAGAAGTAGTGCGTTACCAACCGCATCTCTGTCAAGAGGTCTGCACGGTCGAAGTACGAGAGCCAGCGCTGGCGGTCATTGCCGTCCGGCCAGGGCTTCCCTGGTGGTGCAGCGACGCCCTTTGAGATTTCTGTGCGTCCGGTAAGGACGAGCTCGGTGGTCGGGGGTTTCATCGCGATGAGATCCTCCACTGCTTGCTCGGAGACCATTCCGAGCGCGACGGCGGTGTTGATTTCGTCGAGGATTAGGAGGTCGTAGTACGGCTGGCGTTCGATTGCACCCTCACCAACTCCCCCCCTGGAAGAGGGGGAGAGACTTTTCGGGTGGAGGAGATCCATCGCCTTCGCGATCCCCTGCTCCGCCTGTGCAACGTCGTCCGGGATGACTCCAAATCGAAAGCGTTCGGTCTTCGGATCAATGCGGTCGAGGCCGTAGCCGAACCAGTCGATCCCGAGCCGTTCGAGGAGTTTCCGCTCTGAGTAGTGTTCGCCGCCCTTATCGAAGAACACGATCGCGACGCGTTTTCCCGCCGCTCGCGCACGCAGCGCGAGCCCCAGCGCTGCGGTCGTTTTCCCTTTCCCGTTGCCGGTGTAGACTTGGATGAGTCCAGTGGATTTCGACGTGGCCATACCATCCAGGAGCCCGGGCATGCGCCCGGGCTCGTTTCCTTCAAATTGATCAGGTGCACTTGCTATACCCGCAGCCCCGACAGGTCATGCACCCTTCCTGGAACTGGAGCATACTGGCGCAGTCCGGGCATTCCGGTGCCCAACCGACATTCGCGAGTGAGCGCTTTGCTGCGGCCGGAGCGGTCGCGAGCGATGCGACCGGTTCTGCGATCGTCGATTTTCCAACGGTGACCGTCGCGGTCATCGCGTCGAGGATGAGTGCGTTGTGCCGCTCGAGCGCCTGCTGCTGCGTAGGATCTGGGGTGGGTGTGTCGGTCGGGAACTCGAGCGCGAGCGCTTCCTGTGGTTTTCGGACATGCTCCTCGAGCACCTGTGCGATCGCATCGGGGAGTGAGAGGATCATTCCGCGCTTCCCGAACGACGGCATGGGGCCGCGGATCCCCTTGAGCTGATCAATGACCGTCATGGGCAGAATCCCCGTCCGGAGCGCGAGTGAGACGAGTCGGCAGATGCCCTCAGATTCCTCCGCGAAGAACCCGCCAGATTTTCCGATGGTCGCGAACACCTCGAACGGTTGCCCCTGCTCGTCGGTGTTGATCGTCACGAAGAGCGTCCCGTACGCCGTGCCAACTTTGTACGTCTTCCCATTCATGACCTCCGGCCTCGGCCGCGGCTCAAGCACGCTCATGGGCTTTGGCGCTTCTGTCGATTTCGTGTTCTTGTCCTCGTCCTTGTTTTTGTTCGGCTTTGAGGACAGCACCGCCTCATTGCGCGAGTTCTCGCGGAAGTACGCCATTCCCTTGCACCCGAGCTCGTACCCAAGCCGGTAGAGCGTCTGCACGTCGGCCACCGTATGCGTCTCCGGTGCATTCACGGTCTTTGAGATGGACGAATCAATGAATTCCTGCGCTGCGGCCTGCGTACGGACATGCTCCTCTGGGGTGAGCTGTTTCGCGTTCACGAAGTAGTCCGGCGGCGTCTCCCCGGGATGCGCATCGAGCCACTGCTTGTACCGAGGGTGGTACACCTCATGCTCGCCGATGCGATCCTTGCGGATGAACACGAAGTCGTACACCGGCTCGATTCCAGACGTCACACCGGAGAAGAGCGAGGTCGTCCCGGTCGGCGCCTGCGTGAGGAGCACCGCGTTGCGGATTCCATGCTCGCGAATCCCATCGCGGATGTCCTCCGGCAGCCGCTGGATGAACCAACCCTCGAGGTACTTTTCGCGATCGAATTTCGGAAACGTCCCCTTCTCCTTCGCGATGTCCACCGACGCGCGGTACGACTCGTCGCGTAGCGTCCGGTAGAGCTGACGGGTAAGCTCGATACCCTCCGGCGATCCGTACCGAACGTGCATGCGAATGAGGAGGTCGCCGAGCCCCATGAAGCCAAGGCCCTGCCGCCGGATCCCCATCTG
>CAZPCZ010000052.1:0-9188 GCA_964585225.1 uncultured Gammaproteobacteria bacterium | reverse complement strand
ACCCGCCCCGAGGTATGATGGTCACATGTATGACCATCGTTTCTGGTATCCAGCCGTCCGGTAAACTCCACGTCGGGAACTACCTCGGGGCGGTGCGGAATTGGCTCGCACTGCAGGCGGAGAAGAAGAACCGCTGCTTCTTTTTCATCGCGGATTGGCATTCGCTCACGGAGGAGTATGACCAACGGGAAAAAGCCATGCAGGTGCGGGAGTTGACGGCGGAATTGCTTGCCCTAGGGATTGGCACCCCCTCCAACTCCCCCTCAGAACGAGGGGGAGGGAACGGAAACGTGGTGCTCTTCCGGCAGTCGGACCTTCCGGAGCACCTGGAGCTGGCGTGGTATTTCTCGTGCGTGACGCCGGTCGGCAGCATGGAGAGGATGACGCAGTATAAGGACAAGGTGAGTCGCGGGGAGTCGCCGAACGTCGGGCTGTTCACGTATCCGGTGCTCATGGCCGCGGACGTGCTGGCCTATGGCCGGCTACGAGCTGCAAGCTACAAGCTGCAAGCCCCCACCCCCTCTCGCTCCCCCTCCCGGAGGGAAGGGGAGAAAGAGAAGAGCGAGATTGGAGTGCCGGTGGGGGACGATCAGAAGCAACACTTGGAACTCGCGAATGATATCGTGCGGCGGTTCAATCACCGGTACGGCGAAACGTTTCCGGAGGTGACGTACCTGCCGGCACCGACTGCGCGCGTCATGTCGCTCAAGGATCCGTTCCACAAAATGTCGAAGTCGCTCGGAGGAGACCACTGCCTGTTCTTGGATGACTCGCCGGAGGAGGTCACGAGAAAGCTCCGGAGTGCGGTTACTGATACGGGGCCAACGCAGAACGCAGAACGCAGAACGCAGAACGCCGGCTCCGCCCAACTCTCAACTCGTAACTCTCAACTCGTAACTCCCACAATGTCCCCGGGGGTGCGGACGTTGTTTGAGATTTTCGAGGCGTTCGGCGATGCGAAGACGATCGCGCGGTTCCGAAAAGCGCATGATGCGGGGACAATCAAGTATAGTGAACTCAAGCCAGCGGTCGCGAAGGCGTTCGCGGATGCGCACGCGGAGTTTCGCACCAAGAAGGCGGAGCTCATGGCACACCCC
The DNA here is from genome assembly GCA_964585225.1 of uncultured Gammaproteobacteria bacterium. Lineage (GTDB taxonomy): Bacteria > Patescibacteriota > Patescibacteriia > JACPHY01 > JACPHY01 > CAZPCZ01. The sequence continues at coordinate 8,091 of CAZPCZ010000052.1, read as the reverse complement.
GATCGCATCGACGCCGCGCTCGCCCGTGGGGCGAAAGCCGCGCGTGCGGTCGCCGGAGCGACGCTCGAAGCAGTACGGGCGGCAGTGGGAATTCGGTAACCATGGCCGGAAGGACGGATCAGTTAGAATCTCTGGGGAGTGACGGGAGGAGCGTTCATGGAGGCCGATGACGCGCCTGTCGCTCCACGAGCTTCTCCCTACTCCTCATGATGGGAAGGGGAGGCCATGAGGGTTCTGCTCCTCCCCTGAGGGTAAGGGGAGGTTGGGAGGGGTTACGAACGACTCGTAACTCCCCCTCGCCCCCTCTTGCTCCAAGAGGGGGAATGAGCATTCTCCATCACGCCCCTCTGTGAGTGTGTGAGGGAGGTCCCCAAGAATCCTGACTGATCCGGAAGGACCCCAGGGGTCATTGGCCAAGATTGGCCAAGACCCCTGGGGTCTCTTCGATCTGCTACACTGACTCCTCGATCGCCCTTTCCACAACCGAACGAAAGGAGGTGCCCATGTGCGGCATCATCGGATACGTCGGACACCGGCCGGTCGCCGAGGCCCTCCTCACTGGGCTCCACCGCCTGGAGTACCGCGGCTACGACTCGGCTGGCGTCGCGATCATCGGCGACGGCGACACCATCCTCGAGCGTGCGATTCGAGAAAACGGCACGAGCGGCATTGACCGCATCGCGGCGCAGCTCGATGGACGCGGACGCACCCCCGGCACCGGCATCGGCCACACGCGGTGGGCGACGCACGGCAAGGTGACGGTCGAGAACGCCCACCCGCACCGCGATTGCAAAGGACGTGTCCACGTCGTCCACAACGGCCAGGTGACGAACGATGCAGATCTCCGGCGTGGCCTCCAGGCGAGCACGCACACGCTGCGATCGGAGACGGACACCGAACTCATCGCGCACTGCATCGAGGAAGCGTTCGCATCGACCGGCGATCTCAGCGCTGCGGTTCAGCGCGCGCTCGAACGCATTGATGGTGCACTCGCGATCGCGGTGATCTCGTCCTCGCAACCGGATCGCATCGTCTGCGCGGTGCGTGGGAGCCCACTCCTCGTCGGCATCGGGGAGCGTGAGTGCGTCATCGCCTCAGACGAGGCGGCGATCGTGGGGGTGACGAAGCACATCGTCGACCTCGCGGATGGTGACGTCGCGACGGTCACGGCGGACGGTATCCAGGGCGTCCAGCGCTCGGTGCGCATCTCGACGTGGGATGTCGAGGAGGCGCAGAAGGGCGGCTACCCGCACTTCACGCGCAAGGAGATCGCCGAGCAGGCAGAGACCGTCCATCGGGCGCTCAATCGCGGCGGACGCGTCCTCGTCACAGCGGGCGACGCGAAGCTCGGTGGCCTCGAACGGTTCGCCGGTCGGCTCCGCGAGACCGACCACATCCGCATCGTCGCCGCCGGCACCGCGTACCACGCGGGCCTCGTCGGCCGGCAGATGCTCCTCGAGATCGCGGGCGTTCCGCACGTCGAGTGCGAGCTCTCCTCCGAGGTCCACGACGACTCGTTCCACGTCGGCCCGCAGACCGCGGTCATCGCGATCTCGCAATCCGGCGAGACGAAGGACACGCTCGATGCGGTCGAGGAGGCGAAGCGGAAGGGCGCGCTGACGATCGGCGTCGTGAACAAGGCCGCAACCGCGATCCCGCGCATCACCGATTGCGGCGTGCACTGCAACGCGGGTCCGGAGATCGGCGTCGCCTCGACGAAGGCGTTCGTCTCGCAACTCACGGCACTCGCGCTCATCACGTTGTTCATCGGGCGGCGGCGCGGGCTCTCCGACACGCGAGGTCGGGAGATCGCGAATGCGCTGCTCGGGCTCCCCGGCCAGGTGTTCCGGGAGCTCGAGTACGCGCCGAAGTTTGCCGAGCGCGCGCGGACGCTCCGCGACCACCGGGCATTCTTCACGATCGGCCGGAAGTGGCAGTACCCGGTCGCGCTCGAAGCGGCGCTGAAGATGAAGGAGCTCGCGTACGTCCACGCCGAGGGCTACGCCGCTGGCGAACTCAAGCACGGGCCCCTCGCGGTGCTCTCCGAGGACGCGGTCGTCCTCGCGCTCGCACCCCGCGACGAGACGTTTTCCGACGTCCTCCTCGCGATCCAACAGGCGCGGAAGACGGGCGCTTGCGTGATCGGCATCACGACGCCGGAGGGCGAGCGCGACGTCCGCGAGGCGAGCGGAAACGAGCCGCATATCGTCTCCCCGACGCTCCCAATGCTCCAGCCGATCCTCACGATCATCCCGCTCCAGCTGTTCGCGTACGAACTCGCGGTCGCGCTCGGCCGCGACGTGGACAAACCGCGCCACCTCGCGAAGAGCGTGACCGTCCGTTAGACATCAAGAGGCCGTCCCACTGATGGGACGGCCTCTTTCCTCCACCCGGTCGTGGTGGCCGGACTTGCCATGCGTGAAGAGCCGTGCTAGGGTGTGGCGGAGGAGGAGTTCATGTCGAAGCAAGACCATTGGTACACTCGACTCGCCGAACTCGCGAGTCAGTACGGCGAGGAGATCGTCCGCGCCGCGGAGCAACACCTCGGAACCCACTTCGCCGAACGTCCACGCGAGGACTGGCTCGCGGCCGTGGAGCACCTCGCGGCGCTCCGCGTGACGCTCGGGAGCTGGGAGGCTGTGGAGCGCACGACGCGTGCGATCGCATCGGGCCGTCCGCCGAACGTTGCGACGGAACCCCAGCGGTCGGCGATCGCCGTAATGCCCGGTACCGGGCAACGCGGGAGACGAGGCGCCCCACTGCTCATCGAGGTCATGAGCCCCACCGCAGGGTACGCGACGCTCGCGACGCGATGCGGCGTCGCAATCCCGATCTCACCGGAGGGGCAGCGCGCCCTCGAGGGAGCTGGCATCCGTTTCAACTACGAGCTTGTCCGAAAGAACGTGGGTGATCTCGGACAGATGGATGGACTCACCGCCGGGGATCTTGCGGCGATCATCCGCTTCTTCGACCGCTTCGGTCTCTCGCTCGGAAGTCACCTCGATCGTGCGGTCGTCACGCGCGTCGAAGAGATGATCGCCAGCCAGAAGTGACCGCGCCGGAACACTAGCGCAGAGAGACCATCCCATTGGGATGGTCTCCTTCCTATCGTCTCGCGAGCGTTTCCCAGAAGCAGCGGCGGAGCTCGTGTGCCCCGCGGCCGTTCGGCTCGATCGTCTGGTACGTCCAACGGGTCGGATCGGCCGCATCGTGGTACGGGCTCCCCGAATCCGCGGAGTGGTCGCCGTGCCCGAGGAAATGGCGGTGGATGTCCACGAGCCGCGCGCCCGTGTCGAAGGCCGCGCCCACGATCATCCCATTCCACACGCCGAGCATGCGCACGGTCGCTTCCGGCGAGAGGAGCATACCGAACCCCGCAGAGAACGTCGGATCCGTGAACCTACCGGTGCCATCCGTCGGATCGTAGATGGTGCCGACGAGCACCGTAGACGCGTGCGCGCGGAGCTCCCGGAGGATACCCCGCAGCCGACCGCCGAAGCGCGCCGCAGCATCATCGAAACGGGCCGCGACCGCTGATGCATCCATTGCCGCGCGCTCTCCGATGAGCGCGAGCCCAGTCGCGAGGAGGTCGTTCCCGCCGATCGTGAGCGTCACCAGGTCGGCGCCGCTCGCGAGTCGCGATGCGGCGCGGGGGAGTTGCGTGGCGAGCACCTGTTCGCTCGTCGCGCCGTCCACCGCGAAGTTTTCGTGGACGACGTCACGGTGGAGCGTCCGCAGGTCGCGGCCACGAAAATCGGAGAAGCGTCCATCATCGTTCTCGACGATGAGCGAGGGGAACCCCCTCACCCCATCGCTGAGCAGCGGGTACGTGTCAATGGACATCGAATCGCCGAACGCGAGGTACTTCACGATGTGCCTCCCGCTCCGACGCTCGACGTCGACTTCGGGACTCCGAGCTGCTCACGCTGGGCGCGGAGCCGCCCGATCCCGGCGAGCTCTGCCCGTGCTCCCTCGAGCGTCGCCTGTGCCTCGGTGAGCCGCTGGAGCTCCGCGGTGGTGAGCCAGCGTGCCCAGTCCTCGGCGAGCTGAAACTGCTCGCGCATCCGTCGCTGCCAGCGCTGCACAGCGGGCGCCACGAACGTCGTCACGAACGCACCGCAGAGGAGCACACCGAGCACGCCCGAGAGTCGGAACCACACCGCGACGCCGCCGCCGAGGAGGTGTGCCGCGATCGCACCGCATACGACGACGAGCACGAGCGCGCCGGGGTAGTCCTGCGGGATCCGTCCGATCCACTTCTGGTGCCACCAGATCTCACCGGCGCGGAACCGCCCCAAGCCGAAGTGGGGATTGAGCGGGAACCACTCGAAGTCCCAGAGCGGGCAGAGCAGGAAGTAGCAGGCGAGGAGCTCGACCGCACGCGCCGGGGTGAAGAGCGGGACGCTCCAGTACGCCGCGAACACGAAGCAGCCGAAGAGGAGGAAGAGCGGGAGGATGAACATCCAGACGTGGTAGCCGGTGAGCTCCTTGCCGCTCATGAGCGCACCGTAGACGACCGATCGCTTCCGCCAGGTCGGTGCAGCGAACGCCCAGCCGACCGGGCCCTCGGTCGCGATCTCGAGGAGGGCGAACAGCCATGACCAAACGAGCAGGTAGCAGCCGACGAAGACGGTGCCCATGGGACCTCCGGTTGCGTTGGGTGATTGGGCAGTTTGGGAAGGAACGTTCCATCACGGTACCCAACCATCGTGCGCTCGTCAATGGCGGGTCCGCCACCACCGGATGCCGACCACCGCGTACACGACCGTGAGTGCGAGGAGGTTCGGGATGAGGAAGCGCGGGTCTGCCCAGGAGATCGCGTCGACGGAATAGTCTGAGAACGGCCAGAGGAACGGGGTCGGGAAGAACGTCTGACGGTGCGTCGGGATGTCCGTCACGACGTGCAACCCCCACGCGAGCATCGGGAGGTACACGCGACCGCGTCGGCAGAACGAAACGAGGCCGAAGGCGATCACGAACACCACGAGGCTGTGCGTGAGCGGGTAGGTCGCGGTGATCCAGGCGAGCGCGGATGGTTTGAACGTCGGCGGCCCGTCGTGGATGCCGTGCACCGCGAGCTCCTGGAGGAAGAACGAGCCGAACGGGATGAGGTCCGGCAGCAACGCGAATGCGACCGCCCACCACCGGTCCCGCCGGCGGGCCTTCAGGTACACGACGTTCGTCCAGAGCCCGTGGGAGAAGATATCCATGCGGACTGGGTTCATTGACATCCAGCCATCTCCATGGTACGCTCCTCATGCTGCGGGTGTCTGGGTGATCGCTGTCGCGCGCAAGCGCGGTAGAGGAAAGTCCGAACACCCTTCCCGACGCGAGTCGGGATGCCAGTGGTAGTCGCTAACAGCGACGGGGAGCAACGATGTTGGAGTGTGCGCTAGCGCCTTCAGTATCGCCAAACCCACGGAGAGTCTTTCGGTGGCGATCGTCACCGGAGGGGATCCCGCACAGATGGCGTAGGACCGTCTGCGCATGGACCGCAACAGAAAATATACCGCCGGAACTCCTGCCTCGAAACGTTCCGGTAAGGGCGAAATCGTGAGGTAAGAACTCACGCGGGACTGCCTCGAGAGAGGCGCCGTGGCAAACACCTACCCGGTGCAAGGGGAGAAACCCCCGCAGGAGCGGCGCAGCAATGTGTCGCCAAGAGAGATGATCATCACCCGCCTGAATCCGTCAGGTTTCGGCGGGGACAGAATTCGGCTTATACGACACCCGCAGCACACGAGGCCCTTCGATATCATCGGAGGGTCTTGTGTTTTTGACCGCACCGTGTTAGGGTACGATGTTCGTATGAAGCGTTCAGAGATGACCATTTCGGTACTGCTCGTGCCCCTCGACTACGCTGCGCTGATCGGCGCGGCGGTGCTCGCGTACTTCATCCGGTTCGAGTCGGTCGCGGAGCTCCGGCCGATCCGGTTCTTCCTGCCACTCCCGGAGTTCCTGGAACTCGCAGCAATCGTCGCCGCGGTGTGGATCCTCGTGTTCGCGCTCGCCGGACTCTATGCGACGGCCGCCCGACGGAGCTGGCGCTCGGAGTTCGCGCGCATCTTCCTCGGGTGCTCGACCGGGTTCGCGCTCGTGCTCGCCGCGATCGTGTTCTCTCGCGAGCTCTTCGCATCGCGATTCATCGTGCTCGTGAGTTGGCCACTCGCCATCGTGTGCGTCGGGTTCGGCCGCACCGTCGTCCGCGTGATCGAGCGGCGCCTCTTTGCTGCGGGCATCGGCGCGCACCGCATCGTGCTCATCGGCACCGGCCGTGCGGCGGACGCGCTCGTGGAAGCGTTCCGTCAGCGACCGAGCTTGGGCTTCCGCATCGTCCAGCGCATCGAGACATTCACGAACGGCGCTGCCGAAAAACTCGCGGCTGCATGGCAGCGCGAAACCATTGATGAGGTGATTGACGCGACGACGCCGCCGAATCCTGCCGCGCTCCACACGCTCATTGATTTCTGCGACGACCACCACATCCCCATTCGGTACGCCGCCGACCTCCTCACGACGCACACGACACGCGTGACGGTGGACACGTTCGCCGGTGTCCCACTCATCGAGCCAAAGCGCACGCCGCTCGAAGGCTGGGGGCGCATCATCAAACGCGCGTTCGACATTGTCGCCAGCGCGCTGCTCCTGATCCTGTGCTCCCCCGTTCTCCTGCTCATCGCCATCGCCATCGCGCTGGACTCCCGTGGAGGCGTCCTCTTCCGACAGGAGCGCGTCGGGCAAGCCGGTCGGCCGTTCACGTTCTTGAAATTCCGTTCCATGCGCGTTGGCGCACACGAGGAATGGGAGGGTCTCCGCAAACGATCGGACCGCTCCGGCATCATCCCAAAAATCAAAGATGACCCGCGCGTCACGCGGGTCGGACGATGCATCCGTCGCTGGTCCCTCGATGAACTCCCACAGCTCTTCAACGTCCTTGCGGGCTCCATGTCACTCGTCGGTCCGCGCCCACACCTCCCCGCGGAGGTCGCGGAGTACCGAAAGCACCACCGAAAAGTCCTCGCGCTGAAGCCCGGCATCACCGGCCTCGCACAGGTCTCCGGCCGCGCCGACCTCGACTTCGATGAGGAAGTGAAGGTGGACACCTTCTACATCGAGCACTGGTCCCTCGGCCTCGACGTCGTCATCCTCCTACGCACACCGCTCGCCATCATCCGCACAAAAGGAGCGTATTGACACGCACAGGGCAGAATGACACAAACTGGTACGATCGTACCAGATTGTGTCTTTTCGAAATCTCGATATCGACGCTGACGCAGCGCACCTCATCCTCCTCTATGTACTCCAACGAACACCCTCAGATATCGAAGTGGAGTCGGAGCGCGGCGTCGTCCTCGATCTCCTTTGCGAGGATATGGCGGACGGTAATGTGTGAAAAATCATACGCCGCGCGCATCGTTGCGATGAGCGTCTTACAGTCAAATGGGTACACCCAAACACTGTGCTGGAGGTGATAGAATCCGAGACGCCGAAGCGTCTTCCGGAGCACATCCCGGTCGCGCCGTCGCTTTTCCGGTACATCGAAAACAAGGACGCGCCACCGCCCGTCCCACCGCTTCGGACGCTTCGCCGCTGCGCCTTCGAGCGCTCGCCGCGTGAGGAGCTGGTGTCCTTTCTCCGTGACCTGGATACGGAACTCATGCCGCACTCGTGTGATACGAATAAACCCGCGAGACTCCGCGCGGCGAACCGCCTGCGGGATCCTGCGCGCTTCAAATTCCCGATGGATCTCCTTCCGGAGCAGGCGGTAAATCCCACGGTACGATGGAAGCGCCTCCCCTCCGGTCACCAACGCAGCAATCCCAACGATGACGGCTTCAGTGAGCGACCACGCCGCCTCTCGATGCTTCGCTTTCATTGGCATAATCATGCTTGCCCCAAGGCCATCCCCATAGACACGATCCCCCCGCAGACTCCCCCTCCCACTCAAAGTACACAATTTGATACGATCGTAGCAAATTGTGTCTTTTTCCACCTTCCACTACGGGTGAACGAATAGTGGAAACCGTGTGTGGAAGGCAGGCGCGAGATGGGACACAACATGGCATGGCAGAGAATATGGAGACAACCAAT
>CAZPCZ010000051.1:0-9591 GCA_964585225.1 uncultured Gammaproteobacteria bacterium | reverse complement strand
AGCGTCCTTCGACTCCAACTCAGCGCTGAATCCGATTGCTTCACAAACTCTGACTGCACGTCGTTCGCCGCCATGCGGAAATACGGGCTCACGGAGGCGTTCACGTTCGACGATGATTTCCAGAGGATGGGAGTCCTGGCGTTGCCGCGGAAGAAGTAATCCAAGAGACCGTGCCGCGGCCAGAAGCGCCGGATTGGGACAGAGTGCTGCTCGTGCGACACGGTCGCGCCCCAGAGCGCGGCGAACCAGTTGGCTGCAGCCCGCGACAGAGTTTGACAGGTCTGAGCTCGACAATTAGACTTTGGTCTATTCTCACCATTTGTGGCCGTCTCCTATGGGCATGGTGTGCCTATGCCTGAAGAGCGCTGGGTGTCCGTCGACAAGGTTGCCGCGCACCTTGGGGTAGCGCGGGATTCCATCTATCGTTGGATCGAGCAGAAGCAGTTTCCATCCCATCGAGTCGGACGGCTTCTGCGATTTCGGATTTCCGAGGTCGACGCGTGGGTCGAGTATGGAGGTCGAAGACCGTCCAGATTCAAGAAGGGCAGGACCAGCAAGGGGCGGTCATAGCCGAAATGGAGCATGAGCCAATGCCCGAGCCCCCTCTCGACGTTGTCGGTTACTGGACCGAGGTGAAGCTGGCGATTCTGCGGGACTATTCCAAGGCCTACGCGACGATCCTGAGCAAGCAGAAAAGCATCAAGCATTTCGCGTACATCGATGGCTTTGCCGGGGTCGGCGCGCACATTTCCAAGGAGACCGGCAAGGAGATCGAGGGCAGTCCCTCCATCGCGCTCAACCTGCAGCCCAAGTTCTCGCACTACCACTTCATCGACTTGGATGGCAAGCGCACGGCCCGGCTGAAGAAACTGGCGGCCGGGCGGAATGATGTCTCGGTCCATACCGGCGACTGCAACTCGATTCTCGTGGAGAAGGTCTTCCCGCAGTGCCGCTATGAGGACTACCGTCGCGCCCTCTGTCTGCTCGATCCTTACAAGCTGAATCCGAACTGGAGCGTCATCGAGACGGCCGGACGGATGAAAAGCGTTGAGATCTTTCTCAACTTCATGATCATGGACGCCAACATGAACGTCCTCTGGGGCGACCGGGAGAAGGTCGCTGCGGCACAGGTCGCGAGGATGAACGCGTTCTGGGGCGACGACTCCTGGACGAAGGCCGGGTATGCCTCCGAGCCTGGACTGTTCGGAGACATGGAGAGGAAAGCGTCCAACGAGGCCGTTGTGGCGGCGTATCGAAAGCGGCTCCAGGATGTCGCCGGGTTCAAATACGTGCCCGAACCGCTGCCGATGCGGAACAGGAATGGGGCGGTGATCTACTACCTGTTCTTCGCCTCGCACAACGAAGCAGGCGACAAGATTGCCCGAGCCGTTTTCAAGAAGTACCGAGACAAGGGGATCGCGCATGGCCGTTAAGTCAGCCATCGAGTGGACCGAGTCCACGTGGAACCCCGTCACCGGCTGCACGAAGATCAGCCCGGGATGCAAGCGTTGCTACGCCGAGACGTTCGCGGAGCGCTGGCGCGGCGTTCCGGGCCACCCCTACGAGCAGGGGTTCGACCTCCGACTGTGGCCTGATCGCCTCGACCTGCCCCTGACGTGGAAGAAGCCTCGGACCATCTTCGTCAACTCCATGAGCGATATCTTCCACGAAGACATCCCGCTCGCGTTCATTCTGAAGGTCTTCACCTCCATGCGCCGGGCGGACTGGCATGTCTACCAGATCCTCACGAAGCGGTCCGAGCGACTGCTTGAGCTGGATCGCCACCTCCCATGGGCTTCCCACATGTGGATGGGAGTCAGTGTGGAGAACGAGGACTATGCGTTTCGCATCGAGCATCTGCGGGGGACCCGTTCGAAGGTGAAGTTTCTCTCCCTCGAACCTCTTCTGGGTCCGTTGCCGAACCTGATGCTAAGGGGCATCGACTGGGTGATCGTCGGCGGTGAGTCGGGGCCGGGGGCCAGGCCGATGGACCCGGAGTGGGTGCTGGAGATCCGCAACCAGTGCCAAAAGGCGAAGGTGCCCTTCTTCTTCAAACAGTGGGGAGGCGTCCACAAGAAGAAGAACGGTAGGCTGCTCGAAGGGCGTACTTGGGACGAGATGCCTCACGACTTGTCCGAAATGATGGCGGGTGCGGTGGTGGGAGAATAAGGGACAAGGAATGGCAAAGCGAGGCAGACCACCGAAGACCAAGAACGCGCTGAACGACGGCGGCAGCAACATCAAGGAGTACCGCCACACCGCGAAGCGGAAGAACATTCCGCCCGTAGGGCTCGCCGCCCAGGGCCAGGTGCAGGAGGCGCCGCGCTTCCAGTACGCCTACAACCCGCATCTTCCTCCTGTTCTCCGGTCCGATGACACCGGCAAGTCCGACAAGTTGCCGGAGGTGCTCCAGACTGCCCGCGAGCGGTCGCTCACCGCAGACGAGGCCAAGCTGCTGGCGGAGGCGTTGCGGAGGCACGAGCCTTGGTTGGAGTGGGCCGGCAAGCGCGAGAAGAAGGCCTTCGAGGTCGAGCCGGTCGCCCTCCACATTCATGAACGTGTCAGCGCGCAGGCGATCCTGCGTGTGGCAGCCCGTCAGGACGTGGAACGGTCGCTGTTCGCGGACCCCGAGCAGGAGTACCGCGAGGCCGTCCAGTTCTATCAGCACGATGTGGACTGGGCCAATCGACTGATCCTCGGCGACAGCCTCGAGGTGATGGCCAGCCTGACCAAGCGCGAAGGGCTGGCGGGAAAGGTCCAGATGATCTACATGGACCCCCCTTACGGCATCAGATTCAAGTCAAACTTCCAAACGCAGATCGGAAACGTCCACGTGAAGGACAAGGAAGCCGACCTCACCCGTGAGCCGGAGATGGTAAAGGCATACCGTGACACGTGGACACTGGGCGTTCATTCGTACCTTGCCTATCTGCGCGACCGGCTTGTGCTCTGCCGCGAGTTACTCACTGACTCGGGCAGCATCTTTTTGCAGATCTCCGACGAGAACCTACATCGTGTTCGCGCCGTTCTGGACGAGGTGTTCGGCTCCCAGAATCAGGTCGTGACGATTGTCGTGAAGAAGAAGGGGAATCAGAAGGGCGGCACGATGGAGCCGATCAATGACTACATCCTTTGGTACGCGAAGGACAAGAGCCAGGTCAGAGTGCGGCGGTTGTATTCCCAGAAGTTCGATGCGGACGTGGTGCCGGATGACTTTGACAAGATTCAGCTACCAAGTGGAGAGCTTCGCTCGCCCGTGGAGGAGGATTATGACCGCCTCGAAGACCTGCTCAAGGCTGGTGGAGAGCTGGTCTACTCTGACCAATTGACCTCAGGAGGCGAGTTCAGAACTCAGCTCTATCCGATTCAGTTCCAGGGTGGCGCCTACCTGCCAGCAAAGGGAAACTCGTGGAAGCACAACGAGACCGACATGTCGAGAGTTCTCCGCTCAGAGCGAATCATGCTGGGGAAGGAGCAGATTCGATTTAGGAAGTTCCTGGGTGACTTCGGTTGCACGGCGCTAACGAACTTTTGGGCGGACGTTGCCGGGGCGAAGGGAAAAGTCTACGTCGTCCAGACCAATACACGGGTAATAGAGCGTTGTCTGCTGATGGCCTCTGATCCGGGTGACCTTGTTCTCGATCCGACATGCGGCAGTGGGACGACGGCCTACGTCGCCGAGCAGCGGGGGCGACGCTGGATAACCATCGACACGAGCCGCGTGGCGGTGTCGCTGACGCGACAGCGGCTGCTCACCTCGACCTTCCCGTACTACAAGCTGCGCCCGGTGACCGCCGAGGACCAGCAGAAGAACCCGAACGGCACGTGGTTGCGTAACGGTGGAAACGAGAGATACACCCTCCAGCTAAAGACGGTCCCGCACATCACGCTCAAGTCCATCGCGCAGAATACGACCCTCGACCCCATCTTCGCCAAGCATCAGGCGGTCTTGGACGAGAAGCTGAAGACGCTCAACGCCGCGCTCAAGAAGGTGGCCAAGTCCACCCATCAGGAACTGGCCTACAAGTATGAGCACAAGTCCCGCACCGAGGGAATGCGAGCCCTTACCGAGGCGGACCGGCGGCGATGGCTACTGCCGCCGGACAACCGCGATCGCAAAGCGAAGGTGGCCGTCCCCGCGGATTTCGGGGGCTGGTACGAGTGGGAGGTTCCATTCGACGCCGATCCCGATTGGCCGAAGGAGCTTCAGCATGCCCTGCTTGAATTCCGCAAGGCCTGGCGCGCGAAGATGGACGAGGTCAACGCGTGCATCGCGGCCAGCGCCGAACAAGAGGATCTGGTCGATCAGCCGGAGATCGTCAGCAAGACGGCCCGCGTGAGCGGACCCTTTACCGTCGAGTCCGTGCTTCCTCTGGAAGAATCCCTCGAAGGCGAGACGTTTCCGATTGGGGGCGCGCCTGAAGAGTTGGGGACTTTTTCGGAGTCCGCCTCGGTCGCCGTCACCGACCCGCAGTCTGCCGAGGCGTACCTGGACAAGATGCTTCGACTGCTCAGGGTCGACGGCGTTCGTTTCCCGGACAACAAGTCGACTCAGTTCTCCCGGCTCGAACCGGCTCCTGGGGAGTTCCTGCATGCCGACGGCGAGTGGGAAACGGAGAAGGGCGCGCAGCGCGTCGCGATTTCTTTCGGGCCTCAGCATGGCCCCGTGACGGTCTATCAGGTCGAGAATGCTCTGCGGCAGGCGAACCGCAAGGGCTACGACGCTCTCGTTCTCGCCGGGTTTTCGTTCGATGGCGCGGCGCAGGCAGTGATTCAGGAGGAGGAACAGGACCCGGCCAACAAGATGCGCATCCACATGGCGCACATTCGGCCGGACGCCAGTCCGTCGATGAACCAGCTCCTCAAGGAGCAGCCCAACAGCCAGATATTTACCGTCTTCGGATCGCCGCGCGTGAAGCTGAAAAGCGCGGCGGACGGGCAATACCAAGTCGAGATGGAGGGCGTGGACATCTACGATCCTGTCGGGAACACCATCCTGCCGACGACTGCGAACAAGGTGGCCGCGTGGTTCCTGGACGGCGATTACGACGGCCGGTGCTTCTGCATCACCCAGGCGTTCTTCCCCGACCCAGCCGCTTGGCACAAGCTGGCGCGGGCCCTGAAGGGCGTGATCGACGAGGATCGGTTCGAGCGGCTCTCGGGCACCGTCTCGCTGCCGTTCCCCGTGGGCAAGTACAAGCGGGCGGCGGTGAAGGTCATCGACCCTCGCGGCAACGAGGTCATGAGCGTGCTGAAACTCAGCGGCCGTGGAGGAACCGGTCATGGCAAACAATGATCCGGTCCCGATTCAGGCGGTCAACAAGCCCATCCTCTGCTACCCCTACGATGAGCCCAACGATCACTGGGTCTACGACACTCAGACGGGGCAGGGATCGCGCGCCGGTCATCGTAGGCCCGCCAGCTACTGGTACAAGTCCCAGCGCACCGGCAGCGCCCAGCAGGTGCTGTTCGCAGAAGAGGAACGGGACGATCTCCCGCTCGTGAACGCTCTGCGGGATGACATCCGCCGCTGGAGGCAGTCTAACTACGAGGGAGCCACGCCGGTCACGAAGCAGCTGCTCGCGCATTGGAATCGCCGGGATCGCGCGAAGCGGCTCTTTTTCTGCCAGCGGGAGGCCGTCGAGACGATCATTTACCTCAACGAGATCCTCGCCTCCAACAGGAAGCCCAGGTGGAAACCTGCCCTTTCCGTCGACGACTTCTTATGCCTCATGCGCGGAGAGCGGCCGACGGGATTCCATCTCGCGGAAGGAAAGACGTACCCGCGCCTTATCGACCAGCCCAACGAATCGGGCCTGAAGGCGTTGACCCGGTACGGATGCAAGATGGCCACGGGGAGCGGCAAGACGGTCGTCATGGGGATGCTCATCTCTTGGGCTCTCTGCAACCGGGGGCGCATGCCCGGCGACGAGCGGTTTCCCAACGCGGTACTGGCCGTGTGCCCGAACCTGACGATCAAAGAGCGGCTGCAGGTGTTGAGGCCGGAGCATCCCGACAACTACTACATGTCGTTCGACCTCGTGCCTTCTCAACTCATGCCGGAGCTCCTGAAGGGAAAGGTCCTCGTCACGAACTGGCACCTGTTCGCGCCGGAGTCGGAACATGTCGAGGGCGGGAAGAGCTACACGGTGGTCAACAAGGGAGCGGAGAGCCCGGAGGCCTTCGCGCGCCGGGTCCTGGTTGACCTCTATGATCGCGCGCCGATCATGGTGCTGAACGACGAGGCGCACCACGCCTATCGCCCCGCGCCGCTCGACGCCGAGGCTCCCGTGACCGCGGAGATGCGGGCCGACCGCGAGGAAGCGACCGTGTGGATTTCGGGACTGGACCGCATCCACCAGGCGTGCGGAATCAGGGTCTGTGTGGACCTGTCGGCGACCCCGTTCTACCTGCAGGGGAGCGGGTACATCGAAGGCTCGCCATTTCCCTGGCTGGTCAGCGACTTCGGGCTCGTGGACGCCATCGAATGCGGCATCGTGAAAATCCCGCGAATCCCCGTGAGCGACGTGACGGGACGCCCCGAGCCGAAGTACTTCCGCCTCTGGAAGAACATCTGCGACCACCTGGAACCCGGCGAGAAGCTGCCTGGAGGAAAGCCCAAGCCGGACGTCGTCTGGCGCGAAGTCCACGACGCGCTTCTGACGCTTGCCGGACAATGGAAGGAGCGCTTCGAGTACTACCAGGACAGGGAGCCGGGGAGGGAATCCATCCCGCCGGTGCTGATCGTCGTCGCCGACAACACGGACGTCGCGGAGGTGTTCTACCGGAACATCTCCGGGGAGGAGGTGATCGACGCGAGCGCCGCAGACACCGACGAGGAGGTTCAGGACGAAGAGGAAGAGAACGGAAGGGGGGCGCGGCGAACGAAGAACAAGAAGAAGGTCGTCTACGGGACGGGGAAGATCTTCCCGGAGATGCTCTCCAACCGAGACGGCTTCAAGCCCGCACTCCGCATCGATACGAAACTTCTGGCCGAGGCGGAGAGTGAGACGGGCACGAAGAAGGACGCGGCAGAGGAGCTCCGACGCATCGTCTCCACCGTGGGAAAGCCGGGTGAGCCCGGAGAGCAGGTGCGCTGCGTCGTGAGCGTCCAGATGCTCACCGAGGGATGGGACGCCAACAACGTGACCCACATCCTGGGCCTTCGCGCGTTCGGCAGTCAACTGCTGTGCGAGCAGGTGATCGGGCGCGGCTTGCGCCGGATGGACTACACGCCCGACCCGGAGACCGGCATGCTCACGGAGGAGTACGTCGATGTCTACGGCATTCCGTTCTCGTTGATTCCCTTCAAGGGACGCGAAACCCGGAAGTCCGCCCCGGAAGACAAGCCGAAGAACCACGTTCACGCGCTACCCAACCGGGAGATGTTCGAGATTCGTTTTCCGGTCGTCGAGGGCTTTGCCTTCGCCCTCAAGAAGAACGTGATCAGGGCGGACATCGCGTCGATGCCTCCGCTGCGGCTCGACCCGGCGCAGACCCCGACGGCAACGTTCGTGAAGCCTCAGGTCGGCTACCAGATCGGCCAGATGATGCCTGGCGGGTTCGAGGTTGTCGAGCAGGACAGGGACGAGTTCTATCGTAGCACGCACCTGCAGACGATTGTTTTCGAGATCGCGCGGCAGGTAGCGTGGGCCCTGACTGAGGGCATCGCAGGCAAGTCCCCGCGCATGAAGATGACCTCCCGACACCAGCTGTTCCCCCAGGTTCTGAGGCTGACGACGGAGTACGTGAATTCGAAGGTCGATTTCAGAGGCTGCGACGAGCGAGAATTGGGCGTCGCGGGATACGTACAGCAGATCGTCGAGCGGATGCTGGACGCCATTGAGCCCGACGAGAGTGCGGGAGAGCCTCCGTTGCTGCCCATCCTGAATCGCTACAAGCCCATCGGATCGACCCGCGAGGTGAACTTCAAGACCGTCCGCCCGTGCTTCGGGACGACGTACAGCCACGTGAACATGGTCGTCGCGGATACGGGTACATGGGAGCAGTCAGCCGCCTTCCGCCTCGAGCAGGCGGTCCGCTTGAAGCTGGCCAAGTGCTACGTCAGAAACGACCATCTCGAATGCACGATCCCCTACGAGTACCTCGGTGTGCCGCACGTCTATGAGCCGGACTTCCTCGTTCGCCTGGTCAACGACCTAACGCTGGTCCTCGAGATCAAGGGCGAGGAGGACGAGCAGGATCGGGCCAAGCATCAGGCGGCGCTTAGGTGGGCGAGCGCGGTGAACAACTGGGGCCAGCTCGGGCGCTGGGACTTCGTGGTGTGCAGGGACCCTCAAACCCTGCTCGGAGATCTCGCCAAGCTGGTCGAATCAGTCGCGGGAAAAGTCGGAAGTGGTACATGCCGGTAGGAGCATGAACGTGCGATGGAATGGTTTCCGGTGTCGACCTCGAGGAGCCTTGTCTCAAGGGATGTCGCGGTAGAGCCGATTCGAACAAAAGATGCCGATCTTCCGACGACACAAAATCCTGTTGGGGGTTCTCCTTGAGGCCCCACGCGTCCCGACGCGGACGGAGCTAATGAGGTGGGTCTTTCTGCTCAAGCAGGAGACGCCGCTCTCTTCCGACCCGACGTTCTATGATTTCGTCCCGTACAAGTACGGCCCTTTCTCCTTTACGGTCTACCGTGATCTGGAAGAACTTGCGCGATTCGGATACCTGAACGGAGACGGCCTTCGTCTGCAGGCCGACTTGACGTCGGCGGCGCAGGGACATTTCCTTTCGCTGGCAGGGGATCTCCGGCAGGAAGTGATGGGGGTGCTCGCCCGCTACGGCCGTCTTTCACAAGCGCGTCTCGTGCACTCGATTTACGAGAAGTACCCGTGGTTCGCATCGAGAAGCGAGCTGAACGGAGCGCCCAAGTCCACGGCCAAGCAGAGGTTCGCCGCCTACACCGCTGGGTACGAGGGCGAGTCCATCGAAGCGTTTCTTCAGAAACTGTTGAAAGCGGGAATCGACAGGATTGTTGATGTCCGCAACAACCCCGTGTCCCGAAAGTACGGATTCTCCAAGGGCACGCTGGACAGCCTCTGCACGAATCTCGACATTCGGTAGGTTCATCTACCTGCACTAGGGGTCCCGCCTTCCCATCGAAGATCTTTGGAGAGCTTTGAGGATTACCAGGACTTGATGCACTATTATGAGCGGTCCATCCTTCCGATGGTTCCTGAAGCCAGACGGCAGGCCGCCCAGCTTCTCAAGAATTGCCCGTCCGTTCTCGTCTGCTTTGAGGCGGACTCCCGCTGTTGCCACCGGGGCCGGTTGGCGACGGCCATTTCGGCCGACACCGGCTTGGAGGTCGTCCATCTGTGATCACGGAGAGAGGCCGGTGCCCGAGAAGTTGAAAGTCCTGATCACGGTCAAGACGTACCCCCTCCCATCCGAGGGATATCAAGAGCTTGTCTGTACTGCAGGCGTCCTGCCTGACGGGAGCTTCATTCGGCTCTACCCGATTGACTACCGCTATCGCCCCTACTGGCAGTGGTATAAGAAGTACCAGTGGGTCGAGGTGAGCTCTGAGAGGCTGTGAAATAATCGGGCCTCCGGCCCGATTTTCACAGCCTCTCAGAG
>CAZPCZ010000050.1:0-10329 GCA_964585225.1 uncultured Gammaproteobacteria bacterium | reverse complement strand
GTACCCGTTTACCGTGACGTGCAGCGCGGGATCCCAGTGTTCGGTGTCGAACTGCTGCACCCAGGGCCAGTGCGTGGAGGCATCCGCGTGCGCGCCGGGCGGACCGCCCGCCACGGTCGGCGCGTCGTGCGATGGGGATGCGACCGCGCCCGCCTGCCAGCCGATCGCGTGCGGCGGTGGCCTCCGGTGTGACCTTGGCTCCTGCACGTGCCAGGAGGGGCCGATCATCACAGACGTCTCCCCGCAGACGCTCGTCTCCACGACCGATGGCACTGCGTACCGGCGTGCCGAGGATGTGCCGGCGGGTACGCAGACGGTCATGGCGCCGAACGGCTCGGACGGGAACTACGTGACGATCCGCGGCCGCGGGTTCGGCGATGCCGTGTGCTCGAACGACGCTTTGAGGCGTTGCAGTCGGAACGCGGACTGCAGCGATGGGGGGACGTGCGTCGGGCTCGGTCGCGTGTTCATGCTCGGCGGTCCGGACCCGGCGGACAACAAGGTCATGGCGCTCGCCGAGTGCGCGTCGGCCTGGACGGATACGCAGGTCATCGCGGTCGTCGAGCGAGTGCCGGTTGGTCCGATCCGCATCGAGACGGTCGACCCGCAGTTCTTCGACCACACGGACGATGCGCGCGGAGCCGCGATCGAGCACTTTCGGTTGAACACGACGCTCCGGCCGGGGTTGTGCGGCATCACCCCACCGGCCGCAATGATTGGTGCCTCGGTCGCGCTTGCCGGTCGGCAACTCGGCACGGAGCGAGGGGCCGACGACGCGGTGCTGTTCGGCGATCAATCCGCGACAACGTCCACATGGACTCCGGCCGTGATCACCGCGACGGTGCCGACGATCGCCGAGGGGCCGGTGGAGGTGCGGGTGCGGAACGACGGCGAGTTCTCGAACGGCGTCACGTTCACCCGTACTCCGGAGCCGACCGAGCCGCGCATCCAGGAGATCATCCCGAACCGCGGCGGCGGCGGGCAGTACGCGACGATCCGCGGCGAGCACTTCGGATCCGCGATCGGGAAGATCTTCTTCAAAAAACAAGGTGGCGACACGTACGAGGTGGTGCCACGGTTCCCAGATCAGTGCAGCGTGAACTGGTGGAAGGGCAACGAGATCACGATCCGCATTCCCGCGAACGCTGGCGAGTGGAGAACGCCGCCCCCGCCGGACTTCGACGCGCTCGGGACGTACGACGTGCGCGTGGAGGTTCCGCAGGTGGGTGGGAGCCCCCGCGCGTCGAACGTAGTTCCGTTCACCGTGACCACCGACCAGCCGACGCCGGGCATCTGCGCGATCGTGCCTTCGAGCGGCCCGGCGCAGACATCAATCCAGCTCATCGGTGAGCGGTTCGGCGGTGGCGTCGGAGCAATCCGGTTCTTCGATGGCATCGCGGCGGACATCGCATCGGGTCCGCCAGCTGGTGCGGACCGCGCGGGGAACTTCGAGTGGGCCGACGGCCTCATCCGCGGCCTCCTCGTGCCCACGACCGCTCGGACCGGTCCGCTGCGCCTCTGGCAATTGGGCCAGCTCCCGACTCGCGATGATGACCCCGCGGCACCCGGACTCCAGGGGAACCAGGGCTCAAACCCGGTGACGTTCGAGGTGAAGGACTGCCGTGCAGGTGGCGCGGCGGCGTGCGCGGAGGGACAGATCTGTTGCGGGAACGGGACGTGCGCGGCGACCGCGGCGGCGTGCGCGACCGGGCCGAACCGAGGGTCGTACCAGTGGACGTTTGCGACTGGCGTCATCCCGAAAGTGCCGCGTGTCGTTGAGTCCTGCGAGGCGTTCAGCCCGTCGCCGTGGGACAGCCAGGGGCAGGGCATGGAGGCCTGTGTGAACGCGAACGTCCGCGTGCAGTTCTCGACGAGCATGGCGGCGTTGGGGGCACCCGGCGCTCCGCTGCCACCGCTCACCGCGAACGTCGCCGCTCAGGGCGTGCGCGTGTTCCGGTGCGGCGGCGGGACGAACGTCGCCGCCGCGGCGGGTGGGAGTTTTGAGGCCGCGGGGAGCCTCACGGAAACGGAATGGCGTGTGGAAGAGCCGCCAGATGCCTCTCCCTTGGAGAGCGTATGGGTCACCGCGAGACGCGAGGAGTTTCCAGCGGTGGGTCAGGCGCACGGGGGGACCGGCGTGCTACGGCTCGCGAAGACGGACGAGGGCCACGCGAATGCGCCACTCCAGCCACGGCAGAGCGACGTCCCTCGCGACGCGCCGCAAGATCGTCACTTCTTCGCGATCAATGCCCCCGCATCCCTCATCCCAGATACCAATGGGACGACGTACACTGCGCGCGTGTTCGTGCGGGACCCGGCGCCGGCGCAGAACCCGAATCGGAGAGCCGGGATCGTCATCGGCCGAAGCGGCGGTCCACAACCGACCGGCGCCGGCTGGTACCAGCAGGTCGCGAATGAGGTCGCGATTGATAGGACGTGGAAGGAGCTCGCGGTATCCATCACGTTCGATGCGGGGGTGAACAGCCGTCAACAGCTCAACGCGAGCGGGCAACCGACTGGCCCGCCAACGCCCGGCTTCCTTCGCCTCTACCTCACCGGGCCACCCGCTGACCAGCCCGCGAATCCGGACGACGTGTACGCAGTGCAGTTCGACGATCTCGAGGTGATGCGGCAGGGCGATGCGTGCGCGGTGCGCGAGGAGCTCACCGATGGGCTCGACATCCGCGTGGACGACAGCGGCGGTCGTCTGCAGCTCGCGAACAACATCCTGACCGTCACCCCAGCGGTCGGTGGGTGGTTGCCGGGGACATGGTACGAGGTGATCGTCCAAGGGAACGACGAGCTCGTCGATCGGGGCGGTGCCGCACCGGTTCCGGTCACCGCGTTCCGGAGCGCGAGCGATCCGCGGCTCCGACTCGATGGAGACAAGGATGGGAGCGAGGGCGGGAACTACCGGTTCCGGTTCCGCACGCGGGAGTCCGCAGAGCCGTGCGCGGTGAACGCGGTGCTCACCTCGCCGGTCGAGGGGCTCGCGACGCAGCGGGGCCCCGCGTTGGCGACGGACCTCACGACGACCGCGGAACACCCCGGGCTCGTCCACGTCCGTGCTGATGGGGTGAGCGATGCGTCAACGTGCTTCACGCTGAACACGGCAGGGATGCCGTGGAGTTGGACCGTGGAGCAACCCGTCGCCGGAACAACCTTCGTGAGCGTGCCGTTCGACGAGCGCGGTCGGTGGTGCACGAAATCATCGGACTGCGCGACGGTGACGTGTACGAGCGCTGCGGCGTGTGCGCCATTCGGTGGGGCGTGCGATGAGACGATCGGGACGTGCGTCACGCCGTTCTGTACGGCAGCAAAGCGGTGTGACTTCACACCGGTGAATGCCGATCGCAACATTTTCTCGAACACCGCGACCGCGCGGGGAGCCAGCGAGACGCCGGTGAACGCGGTCGGCGTGCCGCAGCCGGCCATCGTGCAGGCGACGGTCGCGCTGCCGGGAGCGCCGTCGAGAGTCGGAGCATCCAACGTCACCGTCCGCTTCGAGAAGCCGCGCGTGACCGCGGTGTACCCGACCGCGAGCTGCCAGCAGGCGTGCCCGAACAGTCGCGTCATCGCGGTGACGAACATTGATCTCCTCACGGCATCGGTCAACATCGGGACCGCGCGACTGTACGAATGTACTCAGGAGAACTGTCGGCGCCAAAACCCCCAGACGGGAGCGTCGGAGCTCACGCTGCAGGCCGCGGTGCCGACCGCCTGCGCGGCGAATTCGATCGACGGGTTCTGCGCGGAGCGCCGCGTGGGGACCGACCCGCAGATCATCTGGACGCGGATGGACGGCACCACGTACCAGTTAGAGCCGAACCGATCCTACCGCGTCGTGCTCAGCGGCGGTGCGAGCGGCGTGAAGAGCGCATGGGGTGTGCCGCTCGATGGGTTGAACTACGCGGATAACAACACCGGAAGCCTCGATGCGTACTCGTGGACGTTCCGGACGCGGTCGGAGCCGTGTGGGGTCTCGCGGATTGACCTCTCCGCAAACCCGGTCGTCCTCCACGTCGTCGGAGAACGCGCGACGGTCGCTTCGGTGCCATTCTCGGCTCCCGACCAGTGTAGCCCGCAGGGGCAGCCGATTGACTCGGAATCGCTCCAATGGGGTTGGGAGATGAGCAACCCGAGCGGCGTCGTCGCACGGTTCACGAGCGTCCAGGAGAACGGGACGTTCCCGGATCCCTTGAATGTCCATGCGATCACCGCGATCACCCGCGCGTCCGATCCGTCGTGCAGCATCCAGTGTATGCGGCCGGGTTCCCGACGTGTGACCGGCATCTGCGGGAATGGCGTCATGGAGCCGGGGGAGGAGTGTGAACCGAAACCCGAGAACGCATCGTGGTGCGACGTAGCGACGTGTCTCCGGAAGGGCGCGAAGACCGTCGCCGAGGGCGGCACGTGCGGAAACGGTGCCACCGATGCGGGCGAGGAGTGCGACGGAGGAAAGCGCTGCGCTGCGGGCGGGCCAAAAGCAGGGGAAGTATGCGCAGCGGATGCGGACTGCGCGGTGACCATCGGGGGCGTCACCGCAAGCAGCGCGTGCGCGTTCACGTTCCCGGCGTGGTGTGACCCTGGGTCGTGTCTCCGGAAGGGGAGCGGGTTCGGATCCGTGTGCGGGAACGGTGGTCCGCCGGGCGACGGTGAGGACTGCGACGATGGGAACACGCTCGACGGCGACGGCTGCTCGAGCAGGTGCTTGCACGAGGGCACGCCGCGGCAGTACCACGCGACCGACGCGCCGGATGGTATCCTCGCGCGCTGTGGTGATGGTTCCGTCGCGGTCGCGGGTGGCGAGGAGTGTGATCCAGGAGCGGTTTCGGTGCCCGGCGAGACGCCGCGCACGACGTGGACGAAGCGTGGATGCGACTACGACCGGTGTATCCGCCTCGGGAATCCGGACGCAGGGACCGGTGTGAACCAGTGCGGAAATGGAGAGGTGAACGCATCGAACGGTGAGCAGTGCGATGACGGTGCTATCGGTATCTGCAGTGCGTCGAGCGGTGCGAGCGCCGGACGACCATGCACGACCGCGACCACGGCAGTGGACTGCGGTGCCGGTGGAGCGTGCGAGGACCCCGTGCCCATGGAGGGTGACGGTTGCTCCTCCACCTGCCTCTTCGAGGGTGCCTCGATCACGTGGCGGAACGCGCGGACCGGATCGGCGCAGCCGTCGCTGTGCGGTGATGGCCGGGTGCACACCGGTGAGGCGTGCGACGTCGGCAGCATCAGCGACTTCCCGGACCCCAGTCAGATCGTGCAGGCGAGGGGGCAGGGCGCGCCGCAGCAAGCGACCGGCACGCAGTCCACGCCAATCACCGCGAGCGTCGCGGGCGTGACCGGGCAAGGGTCGGTGGAGCTCCAGTGCGGATTCACGAGCGACCAGCAATGCAACTTCCCGGCGTCCGGCGTCACCCCGGCGAGCTACGGCATTGATCGGCTCGGGTGCTGTCGACAACGGCCGATGATCATAGCGCCGACGACTCCAGGCAATAACGCGACGGGCGTGTGTCGGAACATCCGCGTCACCGCGCGGTTCAACCAGCCCATGGACCCAGGATCGGCCGGTGTGGTCACGGACCTCGCGACCGGCCAGTCGTACCGCCGTGGGGCCGTGCTCGAGCGGTGCAAGGCGGGGGGAGGCGATCCGTGCCGGATCGATGTTGCAGCAGATTGGGAGCCGGTGGAGGTGACACCCGTGGTCGTCGATGCGCTCAATGGGAATCAGCCGATCAGCGAACTCCACCTCGAACTCGCGGCCGCGCTCGCGCCACTGACGTGGTACCGCTTCCGCGTCCTCGATGCGAGCGATGGTCCGTCGTTGAGTATTCGGTCGGTAGACGGTGTGCTCCTTCGCGACTTCCTGGTTGACACCTGGCGGTTCCGAACTGGCGCGCAGATCTGCACGGTGAGCCGTATCCAGGTGGATCCCGTGAGCTACCTCCTCCAGCGACTCGATGACCGCGCGAAGCTCCGGGCCGAGGCACGTACCGCGGTGGGTGATGCGCCAATTACCTCGATCTCCAGCATCTACGCGTGGACGTACGCGTGGGCCACGAGCGCAGCCGACATCGCGGTGACCTCGCCGATCACGACCGGAAACCCGCAGTTTCCCTGCGAGGCGAACGAGCGCTGCGCATTCAAATCAGCGGAGCCGACGAAGAACGGCGACGCGCTCGCGCTCGCGACCGCGACGATCACCGTGAACACGACCGCTCCGACGTGTACCGCGGCGACCGCAGAGCACGTCTGCGCGGCTGGGCAGACGTGCACCGGAGGGCGTTGCGTCGGCGAGTCATTCACCGGCCGCGGCCAGCTCCGCGCGCTCATTTGCGAGAACCCGTGGCCGTCAGTGACGAATCCGGCGACGTGGAGCGCGTACCCAGCGCCGGACGATCCGTCGTCGCAAGCGGCGTTGCTTCGCTCCGAGCATCTCTCCATCGTGTACTGTCGCGACCAGGGCGATCGGAAGGTCTGTCGCACCCCGGGTCCGAGTTCACCAGAGCCGCTGGTCGGTGCGCGGGTGTGCGCGCAGGACAGCGACTGCACAAATCTTACGGGGACGAAGTGCCTCCTCGCGCTCCGCGACGACCTCCCGGCGTTCGACGACGTCGTCTCGAACGATCCGCCAGAGACGCAGGCGACCGTTGATGAGCTGCGCAAGGAGTTCTTCTTCCTCCCGCGCGAGGTCGTCGCGGGCTCGCCGGTTGCGTACTGTTCCGTCTCCGGTGAGCGGTGCGATCCGACGCTCGCTGGCGCCTGTCCGCCGGGTGAGTTCTGTCGCGAAGGGAAGGACGCAGTGGGCCTGCGTCTCTACGAGAACGCGGGGCACGTGAGCGTTGCGCGCTGGTTCCAGCAACAGGGTTTCACGGAGGCGACGACGCCGATCGAGGTCGATCAGTACCGCGGCGTGCAAGCGGGGCGATCGTCGTACCTCAATGCCGCGAATACCGGGAGCATCTTCACGAATATTGCTGTTCTGTCCTACAACGACGGCGCGGTCGCGGAGACGCAGGAGATCCTCCGGCAGGTACTCGCCGGCCTCCGGATCAACACCGACCTCATACCAGCGAACGATCGCCTGTGCGTCCAGCAGACTGCACCTGCCGTGCTCGTCGCGCGGTGCAGCGGGAACCGCGCGCAGTGTTGGTCAATCGGCCAGGCGTGCTCCGGCGAGAATGCCGGGACGTGCGAGGCGATTGGCTGCACGTCTAATCTCGATTGCCGTTGGACGCTGCCGGCAGGGAACACGTTCTCGAACGGCGTGTGTCGGTCCCCGAAGGACAAGCTCACCCGCGACACCAGACGCCTCGAGGATCTCAACGAGATTCGCTTCGCCATCGAGGCGTACGGCCGTAGTCGCGCGCGCTGTTCTGTGACCCCGCAGGCGTGCGACCCGGCCGCTACCGCGGGGCAGCCCGGTGTGTGCCCGGCGGGCGAGACCTGCTTCGCCTCCGGACCCGAGCTCGCCGCCGGCACGTTCATCCCCGGGCTCACCGTGAGTCGCTGGCCATCGTGGCAGCAGGAACTCGGGACCGCGATCGGGCTTACGCCGTTGCCTTCTGACCCGATCAACGCGTTCGGTGGTGCGTGCAGCGGCATCGCAGCGAACAATACGCAGTACGACCAAGCGACGTGCTGGAACCAGCAGGATCAGTTGTACAGGGAACCGCCGCAATCGTACCTCTACCGGTACCAGCGGCAGCCGAACGGACAGTGGACCGTCGGTGCGCGGTTCGAATTCGCGGGCACGACGCCGCCTGCGGGGTCGCCGAGTCGGGATTGGTCACCGATCCCAGCGAGTACGATCGTCGCCATTCCAGTCGCTACGACGCAATCGTTCGGCATTGCGGGGCGGTGCGGTGATGGGGTCACGCAGACCGCGGAGGGCGAGCAGTGCGATCCGCCGGGCGCGACGGCACCGGTGTCGGGCGCGTGCACGGTGAAGAAGTGCGGAGGCACCGGCGCGCTCTGCAGCGGGAACAACGATTGCCCCGTAGGTCAGACGTGCCAGAACACTACCGTGACGAACGGCGCTCGCTTCCAGACCTGCTCGCCGGCTTGTCAGTGGGTGACGGGGTTCTGCGCCTCGCAGTGCGGGAATTCTGTGCGTGACGGTACCGAGCAGTGCGACGTGGGGCCGACGGGTGGTCGCGTGCCGTCGGGACATCCGGCCGCCGGCGTCGTGCCCGGCATCACGACCGCGGGACAGATCACTGGTGTCACCGCCAACACGCAGTACGAGTGCTCGACATCGTGCACGTGGACCGGCGGTCGCTGCGGCGACACAATAGTGCAGTCCGCATACGGCGAGCAGTGCGATGGGACCGCGAACGTCGCGACGACGCCCGCGCAGTCCTCAGCGGCGACGCAGTACGAGTGCACGGCCTCGACGAGTACGAATCCGTGTAAGGTGGCCGGCGGGTTCTGCGGAGACAGCACCGTACAGGACGGTGGGACAGACACGAAGGCGTGCCGGTCTGCGACGGGTGTGTGGGGTAAGGAGCCGTGCACCGTGGACGCGGATTGCCGAACCGGCGAGACGTGCGTCGTGCGCGTGCGTCGAGTGACTCCGAATCGTGGCGAGCAGTGCGACGGGAACGAGACGCGTTCGTGTGTCGAAGGCACCGGGGACCTTCGGACACCGTTGGCTCATACTCCGGGGACGACGCTCACTGGCGGACAGTTGCCGTGGCAGGCGGACCCTTCGACGCCCGATACGATCGCCGACGTTGCGCTACGCATTCCGTTCACCGTGCGGACGCAGAATAACGCAGTGGGGGGCATTCGACTCACGCTCGAGACATCGAATGCCGGGACGGACCTCTCGAACCTCACACGCGATACCATCGAGGCGAGCCTCCCGAGTGGGAAGACGATCAACGACTACAACCCGCTCGGCGCGCAGGGCGGCGCGGGGCTCTACCACCGCATCTGGGTCCAGTCGAAGCTGACGAGCGGTGGATCGTGGGTGAATCACGGGACGGTGTGGGCGCTCGCTTCGACAGCGCACCAGACGACCTCGATCATCATGAGCGATGTATCGTCCGGCGATCGGACACTTCGGCTCGAGTGGAACAACGACTGGAATGGCGGCACGTTCAATTCGAACCTCGTGCTCCACCGCGTGACCATCGAAGGCGTGCAGGCGCGGTCATGCGGGACACCGGGGACTGCAGCAGCGTGTAAGGTGGCGAATGTGGCAGGTGGCGCGATCAACGGCACCGCAACCGGTACGACGGCCGCAGCGCTTGGTTGGAGTGCGTGCACCGCGGCCGCCGCGGCGTGCGGGGATGGCGACATCGACGCCGGCGAGGAGTGCGACGATGGTGGGAAGGGGCGCTGCTCGAACGACCTCTTCAAGGAGTGCCGGCAGGACTCGGAGTGCGGGCCAAGCAATACCTGCGAGCGGGATGTCGACGCGTGCACGAGCGCCTGCAAGCGCGCGGTATGCGGTGACGCGATTCAGCTCGCACCGACGTGCTCGGGCGGCGAGCCGTCGAAGGTGGGGACACCATGCCGATCGAACGCGGACTGCGGTCCGGGCGGCGCGTGCGCGACCGAAGCGTGCGACGTCGGTGTGTCGAACTGGCGCGCGACCTGTGCGAGCCCCAGTGACCCGCGGTGCGTGCCGAACGCGGCGTGCGAGTACGGCCGCACGTGCAACTACTGCGTACAGGGTACCTGCGCGATCGCGACGAAGCAGGGCGGCTTCTGCGGCGACCGTGCGAAGAACGGCCCGGAGGAATGTGACTTCGCTTCGAATACGAACCAACCGGCAGCGAACGCGAGCGCGACGACCATTGCGGGCCTGAGCTGGCAGCACCAGGTGTGCAACGCGGCGTGCACCGCGAAGTGCCCACCGGCGTACACGCCGCAGTCGGCGAAGTTCGGGGCGACTGGCGATGCGGTCGAGGTGGAGATCGGGAACGGGCAGGAGAAGGTCGTCCGTTTCCCCGGATGCCGCCTTCTCGGCGGACTGCGTTTCGACGTCGCACTTGACGACGATGTTGGTCGGATGAACGTCGTGATCATCACGGATCGTTCGGGGAGCATGTCGAGTGGAACGGCAACGTGCGACGGTGCAACGCGCACGCGCATCGAGTGCGCGAAGCGAGCCATCGCGAACCCCGGAGGCCTCATTGACCAACTGTTCGCCGGCCGAGGTTCGGGTCGCGTCCGCATCGGTCTCGTGAGCTACCGGAACCGTGTGACGACGACCGACATGGCGCTCAGTGGAATTGACCAGCGCGATGCGTTGAAGGCCGCTGTGATGGCGTACGATGCGACCGGCGGGACCAAGGTGGCGCCGGCGAT
>CAZPCZ010000049.1:0-10367 GCA_964585225.1 uncultured Gammaproteobacteria bacterium | reverse complement strand
AAGCGTCCTTCGACTCCAACTCAGCGCTGAATCCGATTGCTTCACAAACTCTGAGAGAAACGACAAGGACCCTCGTCCCGAGTCGTTCCGTCCTGCCGCCGGAACGCCCATTCGGCCGCTGGGCGAGCCACTCGGCACGAAGAAGAACTGGGCGGACCGGGGGAAGATCGTCTTGGCGAAGGGCGTCCAGACGATGTGCGGCTTGCAGAAGCTGCCGCAGGAACAACGGTCGCTCGGCATCATTCGTCCGAAGACGGTTTCGGGTTTCACCATAGAGGAGACCGAGCGGGGCTGGAAGCCGCAGTGGACGACGCTGTTCCAGCAACAACGCCTTTTCGGCCCTCAACAAAAGCCGCTGGAGAAGATCCCGTTCAAGTTCTCCTACGCCTACACGTGCGAGGAGCCGGGCTGCAAGGGTCACCGGATGATGATCGAAGACTGGGAGGTAGGCCAGCTTTACCGGGCCATGAGGGACAAGTACCGGAACGAGGGCACCGCCACACAGAAGGTAAAGGAGAAGTTCTTCGGTCAGGTCTGCGCGCCGGACGTGGACACTCACTTCTTCGTGGGGACAGTGCTTCAACACGGGACGTGGGTCATTCTTGGCGCGTTCTGGCCGAAGAGGGAGAAGGGACCGCGAACCGGGTCTTCTGGAACGTCATGATCGATAGGGCGAAGAACGCGTTCGGAGTGCGGAAGGTCTAGGACAGCGAGTTCCACGCCGTCGCGGAACTGCTTGAGCTGTTGTGAGCTGGAGCGTGGTCGGAGGCATCCGTGCAACATCGAGTCCGCGTGTACTTGGACGAGGCCAGCCGGTTTCAGGCAGGTGAATCGGCGGAGATGGCTGCGGTGGTGACCCATCCGACCAGCATCTCCGCGGGCGATGTGCGCGCGGTGATACTGGGGATGCGCAACAAGTACGGGTCGGACTTCAAGGCCAGCCAAGTGGAGCGCGTAGACATGATCCGGTTGGCGGCTTTGATTCGCGCGAAGGGGTGGCTCGTATTCTTCTACCGACTGCTACCAAGCGAGGCGGTAACGATCACGCGTTTTCTCGGGGATGCCCTGACTGAGCTAGATCAGCAGAGGCAGAAAGGTCGCGCTCCCCATCCACTCGCGAACCTGGATTTCCAAGTGCTCGCGACCTTGAACCAGCCAGTTTCTGAGCCCACCGATCGGTGGTATGCGCTGCTGTGGCTGCTCATGAAGGACCGGAATTCAGAAGGCCGGTGCCTCCTCGGCGACTGGGTGATGGATCGCCGCAGCGACATCAACGAGGGAGTCGTTCAGCACCTGCTCATGTTGAGCTTCGTGGGCTTTGCACCGCGGGAGGACATCGAAGAGATCCTGAGGCGCGTCCGTGTAAGTGGCGTAGGTGACTTCTACCGCGTGACCTCATCCAGCGCCGAGGAGGATGGCGGTGAGGGGCTGGTGATCGCCGACTACTGTGCGAAGTTCTTTCGGCAGGCCCACGTCCAATACGCAACGAGGGACGATACCAACGGCTTTCAGATGTTCATGGACATCCTCAATATGCCCAACATGGCCGGTGCCGTCCTGGCCGCGGAGACAGACATCCCGTACTGGGTAGAGAACTGCGCCGTGGTCTGGGAGCAGTTCATCAGCGACGGGCTGGAGGCAGCGCGGCAGCGATTCAGCACCCACCCATACCGACACGGAGTTTTCGACTGGATGGTGGCCAACGGCTTCTTTCAGGGACCTACTGTTCGGCCACCAGCGTCCTGAAGAGGCGAAGTGGATCCGTGTTCTGGGGAAGGCTGGTGATCGGCCGGATAGAGGAAGGTGCGATGGTTACGAGGAAGGTTCGTTCTGGGGGACCCGATTGTCCGCCGCAAAGCTCGGTGGAGAGCAACGTACTATCTCGGACCACGTTACTTGCCTCCAATAGCCGCGGCTATAGCGACCAGGGCGAAACCGAACAATCCTACAACGGCCACGCCCTTCACCAGATCCGCTACGAGAGAAGTGGGTTTCGGAGGGGTTACGAGAACGCCTCTGCGTGTAAGGCCGTCCCACTCGGCGAGGAATTCCCTCATGGAAGAGTAGCGCGCATCCGGATCAGGATGGAGGCACCGACGGAGGAGATGCTGGAACGCAGGGGCGACCTTCTCCAGTTGGGGTCCGCAGGCGATCGTGAGCCCGTGGCCATCATTGGCGGGGAGTTTCCTCGGATAGTGGCCGAGGAACGCGGCAGCGATGCAGGTTCCCAGGCCATAGACGTCTGACCGGGCATCCGCATAGTAGCGGGGTCCATGCTGTTCCGGGGCCATGAGGTCGGGAGTCCCGATGCTGAGCCGGGTGAGATCGAGGGCGCTGGCCCCCGCGATCGTCGCACACCCCAGATCGCTGACCAAGGAGCGGCCGTCGAAGGCCTGAAGGATGTTGGATGGCTTCATGTCGCGATGGGTAATGCCGTGGTCATGAAGATGGGCAAGACCGAGCGCGGCCTCGCGAATGGCCCGGATCTTCTCGACATCGCCGATCCCGCGATCAAGGCGGTTCGCGAATGAATCCTTCATGAGTTCCAGGACAAGGCCGTCCCGTTCACCCCAGCGGATCAGCTCGAACATCTGGATGATGTGGGGATGAGGCCGGGGAGAGTGGAGCCGACGGTAGTGAGAGGCCTCCCGTGCGATCCTCTGGCGAGAGTCCTCCTGGTGGGCCAGCATGGCCTTCGGGAACTTCGCCGCGAATCGCCGCCTTTCGGGAAGGAGGGCGACCTCGTATACGTCGCATTGCCCACCTTCGGCGCTGATGAGGCGTATGATGTCGTACGTGCGGTCGCTCATGCAAGACTCCTTTCCGACGAATAGTGGAAAATCGCCTCGAACATTTGGCGGCTGTGCGGCGCGATCCGATGCACCCTGATGGCCCGGAAAAACGCCTCCGTGTGTCCGAGCGCGACGATTCGCTCGAGAGCCTCGACTACGCCCTGGATCAAATGAGACGGTGGGGAGCCCTTACCGTTTGCCCATCGCCATATGGTCGCTTGGTCCACGCCGATTAAGCTTGCCAACTCGGCGTGGCCGACGCGGAGATTTGCGAGCAGGTCCACGATTCTGGTTTTCCAGGACGGTTTCATTGTCATTCCATGATACTCTACGCGCCAATAGATGCAAGAGTTTCATGCATCTGCAAACACAGATCAACTCACGGGGAAGATGTCGCGCCCGGAGCCTACATCGAAATGCGCTTCAAAGCACTTCAACCATGCCTCTCTGATGAGGCTTGCACCTCAGATGCGGCCAAGTACCACTTCAAGACCTCGGCCCGGTGATGCCCAACCTCACGAGCCACCAAGGTAGCTGCATCGTCTCGGGATCGTCCTCGGACCTTCACGAGGTAGTCCATCCGCTCCACGATGAAGGTTCGACGGAGGTCGTGGAAGATCTCATCTGTCTTCCGGCTCATTCCCGCAGCCCGCAGGATGGGGTAAACGTGCTGGCGCCATTGCTCGTAGGTGGGATATTCCTCGGGAATGAGGCCCCGATTCCCTTCTGTCAGATTGCGCGCGAATTCCAAGGCTTGGACCTGCTGCGCGTTGTAAAGGAACAGGTACCGTGGCCGGCCGCCCTTGGTGCCACGCTTCACCCATACCCGGCAAGCGTACGCGTCGCAACCGGGACGGAAGAGCGCCGCCTCCTCGAAGCGCATGCCCAAGTGTCGGGCAAGAAGCATCATCGCCCTGACGCGGGGGTCGCTGACTTTCGAGAGCTTTTCCCGCAAGTCGGCGTCCGCGATGATCTTTCCCGCGCGGGTGTGGCGCGGACCTGGCTCGATCTCCAGTTCGGCGTTCGTCCTCGGGACGAGGTTCGCCTTGCCGATCTTTCGAACCAGCCAGCGGAGGTGCGATAACTTCTCGTCGATGGCGCGGTGCCCCAGATCGGTCCGTTTCCACTCGTGGATAATGTGCTCGACGTGCTTCTGCTTCAGGTTGTCCCACTTCTGGAGTCCGAAGCGGGAGTGGAGAATCAGGGCGGCGTTCTCCAAGTGATCGCCGCGCTTTCGCTGGGTCGCGTACGAATCTTCGCGATTTGCCGCCAAGATTGAGACGAGCTGCCGGTGCAGGGGGGTGTCGAGTGGGGCGGTCATTACGGATACCTGAAAGAGTCCAGTCGATCGGAGGTGAACGAGGTACGTGCCGTCCGTCCGTGAACGCGGCGCCCGGAGGCAACCGCGTCCCTCGCCGACAAGGCGAGGGCGGCACCGTGCCGATTGGTGTTCGCAAGAGCGCCTTCCACCCGGCACGAGTGGGGGCGAGCCCTGGTCCTCAGAGCGGTCGAACTCCTCCTTTCATGGGCGAGAAAGCCAATCCTCTCTCGCGTCGACCGGGGGTGAGGATGAACGTGCACCATGCCGAGCTGCGGCAGGGCGCCGGGCTCGGAAGGGACTTCCCGCCCCATTCCCATCGGGAGCAGGGGAACGGTTCGGCCCGCATGGGCCGCGCGTGTCCACCGCGCACGGTCTAGACGACCGCAGATCGGAAGCTGCGATATTGCCAGCGTGCTGGCCTTCGCCAAACACGCGTTTTCCCACGGTAGCCTGCGCCGAGCCGGGCATCGCGCGCCCGTCAGTGTGGAACTTGCGCCCACACTTACGGGCGCAGGCGGTCCCGCGTGCGGGAAGAAACAGGAGTCGCGGCCCTCACGAGCGGCTGGGGACGCGATCCGCCGGCGTCTGGCCGCGGACCCGACCCGAAGGAGTCGCAGGCAAATCGCGTGACGAGACGCAGCTCGGCGCGTCGAATTGGGGCGAAGCTCCGGTGTTGGGCGGGCGGTCGGAGGCTCGGGGCGCGGCGCGGTTCTCATCGGCCACGCTCCGTAGTGCCGAGCGACGCCGCGAGCGTCAGCAGCGCGGCGCGGTCGGCGGGCGAGAGCTTCGGCCAAAGCGCGGCGAGGCGCTCGAAGTCGGCGCCCGCCGTTGGACTACCTTTGGACTGTTTTGTAGACGCGGAGCCGTCTACGTACGTGTCGTGGGATGACGCGCTCGACGGCGGCGAAGAGACCGCGTCGCGCAAGTCGTTGCGGTCGAGAGTGTCGCGGGTTGACGCGACTTGTCGCGGATTGGACGGACTAGAAGGAATGGCGAGGGTGACGGGGCTCGAACCCGCAACCTTTGGATCGACAATCCAATGCTCTAACCAATTGAGCTACACCCCCGCGCGGGCAGGGAGGAGTGTATGTCGGGCTGCGGACGGCGTCAAGCGGCGCCGGGAAAAAAAGGAGCCCCGGCGGGGGCCGGGGCTCCGCGACATCGCGATGCGGTGATTACTTCTTGGGCAGATCGATCGTGGGCTTCGCGTCTTCGGCCTTGGATTCGAGCCACATCTTCGATTGGGCGGATTCCGACGCGACCATTCCACCGTTGTCGCCCTTGGAGGTGAGTCTCCAAATCTCCTTGGAGAACCAGGTGTCGCTCTCGTACGTGGTTCCCTGGATCGTGATCTTCGAATGAATCTTCTTGCACGCGAACTTACCGGCCTTCACTTCCTTGTCCTCGTTCGACTCGGTCATCTCAGGCTTGGGCTGATCCCCGCCTGTGCCCGACGTGGGTTCCTCGACCTTGATCTCGGTCCAGGACTTGTCCCCCTTCGCCGCGGCGCAAGCCTTCTTCACCTTGCCGTCGTCCCCCACGCAATACAGGTATCCGAAGGCCATCGAGCCCGTGTCCGTCCAGTGCTCGACGCACCAGCCATCGGCGCACTTACACAGGACCTTCCAGGTGATGGTGGTCTTGGTTCCCGCAGCCTCCGCTACGTACGAGAGGCAGCGGCCTTCCTTCAGGTCAGCCACGTCTCCCATGAAGGCATTGCTCATGCACTTATCGGGCTTCCAACCGCCGCCCCCGCCTCCTCCCCCACCACCGCCACCATCCCCCGAGATGGGGTTCTTACAGCCCATTCCACTCGCCACCAAAACAGCCGCCGCCACGAACGCAAGAGCGCGTTTCATGCAGTCTCCTCCATAAAAGGGTTCTTGGAATGACCTAGGGTAGCGGGAGGGGAAAACCTGTCAACGTTTTTCCAGTTTTCGCCAGGCCCGGAGGACGTCCCGGACGCGATTCGGCTCGACGGGAGCCCCCGTTTTCCCCCCTCGTTCCAGCGCCGTCCCGATGATGAATCCGTCCGCCTCGGAATACCGAGCCAAATTGTCGGGATCGACCCCGCTCGCGACCAACACGGGGCAATCCGGCACGGCGGCCTTGACGGCGCGGAGCCGTTCCACGTCCGGAGGACGTCCTGTCTCAGGGCCCGTGACGAGCAGTCCGTCGGCCAACCCCCGGTAGGCCGTCTCACGCGCGACGGTGGCGGGGTCCCCTCCTCCCGAAGCGTGTTTCACGAGAACGTCGGCGAAGACGAGAGCCTTGCAGGCGATCGCGGCTCGGTACCGAAGCGTGAGATGGGCCTGACCCTCGATGGTGCCTTGATCGGTGTGGAGAACCCCCGTGTGGATGTTGACCCGGATGAAATCCGCTTCGGCGGCCAGCGCGACGGCGAGCGCGGATCGGGCGTCGTTTCGGAGCACATTGATTCCCAATGGACGCGGCAGATCGCGGGCGATCGCGGTCATGCACGCAATCACGTGCGGCTCCACGGAGTGCGCCCCGAACGGCGCATCGCCGTAATTCTCCATCAGGTATGCGTGAACTCCACGAAGCGCTCGGGCATCCGCAAGCGCCCGTTCTCGGACCTCCTGGAAGGAGCGGGCGCGCGGCGATCCGGGGAGAGGTTGAAGATGAATGACGCCAACGACCGGCCGATAATGGCCGAACAAGAGCATGGCCGGTATGATATCAGCCGTGCCGGAGGTCTTCTACGTTTCAGGACCGCGCGAATGGCCTTTCCTGGTTCGAACCGCCTGCGGACTCGTTCTCGTCGCGGGTTTGGCCGGATCGGCGTGGATGGTTACGCGCGCCGAACTCCTCGCGATGGGCGTCGGCGTGATCCTGGGCACGGCTTCCGCGGGCGCGCTGGCCGCGTTCTTGCGAATTCTCCAGCGCCCTCGCTGGTTTCGCTTGGACGAGCGTCGCATCCAGCGAGAAAACGGCGAAGGGGTGAGCTACGGCGAGATCGATCGCGTCTCGGCGGAGGAGGTCCGTAGCGTGCGGGCGCTGGTGCTTCAATCCCCGGGGGCGGATCTTCGTGTTCCGATCTTCCGCCGTAGCCGGGCACTGCTCACCAACGTGCCCCTCTTTCTTGCCACCCTGGAGGATCGCCTGAAGCGTCCCCGGGGCGCCCTCGCGCGCCTCGTGAAAGAGGACCCGACCCCATGAGCGAAACGATCACTCTTGCGCGCCTCCGCGAACTGCTCAAAGATCCCTCCGACGCCTTGGTCGCGGCTTTCGAAGGGATCGGCGAGGATCGATGCGTCGAACTCTTCCTCCAACTGAGGTCCGGCGAGCGCGCGGAGCTCTTGCAGAGGATTCCCGACGGCGCCGCCCTTCGCGTCCTGGAGCTGGCCGACAGCACCACCGTCGCCTCTTCCATCGCCCTCGTGGAGCGGAATCGCGCGCGCACCCTCCTGGCCGCCTTGCAGCCGGACGAGGCGGCCGACATTGCCCGCCGCCTGACGCCGGACCATCGGACCTCGCTCTTCTCCGGGCTCGGCAACGAAGAGGAGGTTCAACGACTCCTGATGTACCCCGAAGGGACGGCCGGCGCGCTCATGAATACCCGGTACGTCAGCGTTCCGGAGGTCATCACCGTGGCGCGGGCGCTGGATCTGGTCCGTCAAGCCGGCCGTGCCGAGAGCATCTACTACATCTATGTCGTCGACAGTTCCGGCCGCCTCGTCGGAACATTGTCGGTTCGCAATCTCCTTGTCGCTTCGCCCCGGGCGATGGTTCGCGATATCGCCACGCGACGGATCGTCAACGTCTCCCTCGGAGCCGCGAGCGAGGAGATCGTCCGAGAGTTTCAGACCCACAAGTTCCTGGCCCTTCCCGTCGTGGACGAGCGGGAGCGTTTGGTCGGGGTCGTCACGCTCGACGACGCAATGGGCGCCATCCGCGAAGAGGAGGAGGTCCTCGTCTACAGCGTCACCGGGGTCAATCCTCGGGAACACCTCATCGAGGGCATGCGGGCCGCCCGCGGCCGCCTTCCCTGGATCGGAGTGACGATTCTGGGAGGGCTCCTTTGCGCCGGCATCGGCGCTCTCTTTCGGGGAACCCTCGAGAGTACCATCGTGCTTGGCCTGTTCATTCCGCTCGTCTTGGCGATCGGGGAGAGCGTGGGTAGCCAAACCTCCGCCATCGTCATGGGCACGCTTCTCCGTGGGCCCACCCGCATCGGCCACTTCCTGGGCAAGGAACTGGTCATCGGAATCGTCTTGGGTCTCTTCTCCGCCGTCATGGTCGGCGGCCTGGTTCTACTCTTCCGTGTGCCCGGGCGCGTCGCGGCGACGATTGCAGGGGCCGTCTCCCTTTCCGTCGCTTGGGCGGCGCTTCTGGGAGTCTCCATTCCGTACATCCTCCGCAAAACGCGCGTAGATCCGTCCATCGCCGGCGGCCCGGTGGTGCTTCTCCTTTGCGACCTCTCCACTCTCGCGATCTACCTGGGAGGAGCGCAATTCGTTCTTCTATGACCCCTGGGCGACATCGAGCGCCTCCTTGAGAACGACCACCAACTGTTCCCATTCGGGGCGACCGGACAAGCGGATTCCGCGGCGAGTGAATCCGGTGAACTTCTCGCCCGTGACATACTCCCGGATGTCGAGCTGGGGAGTGCGCTCCCCTTTTCGCACGAGCCGTACGCGGTACTTTCCGAGGGTCGGAAACTCCCGCACGACGCTTTCCTCGATCGGACGCCGAGTTCGCTGAGCCGTTTCCATGGCCATCTCCAAGAAAGAAAACTGATCGGAGGGAAGCAATTGCCATGCCGTGGAACGGTGGGCGGAAGAGAGGGGCGAAGGGGTAAAAGCGTAACGCGCGATGTTACGAAACGTAACGTGGCGATCCCGTGAAGACTTTGACTCCCAAGGCGGGGACTTCTAAGCTGGGCGCGGTATGAACCGCCCGGGCGAGAGGCCCAGCCAGGTCGAGTCCTATCTCTTCCAAGACGATCCGATCGACGCGGACGTCCGCCGGCTCATCGCGCTCGAAGAGGAGCGGCAGGCGCGGAAGCTCCAAATGATTCCTTCGGAGTCGATCTGTCCTCCGCCCGTGTTGGCCGCGCTGGCCAGCGCCTTCTCGAACAAGTATGCGGAGGGCTATCCCTCTCTCCGAATGACGCGGAAGGAGCGCGATCGAATCAACGACGTCGATCGACATCTTGCGTTCTACCGCCGGTACTCCGACCGCCGATTCTACAAGGGAACGGAATTCGTCGATTTCGTCGAGTCTCTGGCCCAGCAGAGATGCGCCGAGCTCTTCGCCACTCCACCCGTTCGGCCGGAGGACATTTTCGTCAATGTCCAACCGCTCTCGGGCGCCCCGGCCAACAATGCCGTGTACGAGGCGCTGTGCCGGCCTGGGGACGTGGTCATGGGGATGCATCTTTCATATGGGGGACACCTGACCCATGGGAGTCCCTTCAACCGGTCGGGGAAGCACTACAAAGTCGCCGCCTACGTCGTCAACGAGGAGACGGGAAAGTTGGACTACGCGCTCATCCGAGCTCAGGCGCGCGAGGCTCGTCCGTCGCTTCTCATCGCGGGCGCGAGCGCCTACCCCTGGACGATCGACTGGAACGCGCTCCGCGGAATCTGCGACGAAGTGGGTGCCTACCTCCTTGCGGACATTTCGCATCCCGCGGGCCTCGTCGTGGCCGGGCTTTTCCCGAACCCGGTCGGAATCGCGGACGTCACGATGTTCACGACGCACAAGACGATGTGCGGACCGCGTGGGGCGGTCCTTCTCACGACGAATCGGGAGATCGCGAGGAGAATCGACACGGCGGTTTTCCCGGGGGAGCAGGGCGGGCCGCACGCCAACGCCATCGCGGCGAAAGCCGTCGCCTTCCAACTCGCTCAATCGGAGCGATTTCACCGCCTCCAAAACCGAATCGTGGAGAATGCGGCGGCGCTCGCCGAGGGGTTCCGCAAGCGCGGCCTTCCGCTGGCCTTCGGCGGTACGAACACGCACCTGTGTCTGGTCGATCTTCGCGAAATGGAGTGGCCGGGGGGCGTGACCCTGACGGCGGACGTGGCCTCGAACATCCTCGACTCTGCCGGGGTCACCGCGAACAAGAACGCGCTTCCCGGCGATGCGACGGGGGTGCGCCCAAGCGGTCTCCGGTTCGGATCGGTGGTACTCTCTCAGCGGGGGATGGGTCCCCAGGAGATGGACGAGATCGATGAACTCATCGCGCGGAC
This sequence comes from uncultured Gammaproteobacteria bacterium, assembly GCA_964585225.1. Taxonomy (GTDB): domain Bacteria; phylum Patescibacteriota; class Patescibacteriia; order JACPHY01; family JACPHY01; genus CAZPCZ01. Next base: position 36 of record CAZPCZ010000049.1, on the reverse strand, counting down.
GATCCGGGGGATCGCGCCTTTCCGGATCCGCGCGTT
>CAZPCZ010000048.1:0-10452 GCA_964585225.1 uncultured Gammaproteobacteria bacterium | reverse complement strand
CCACCCCCAGGTCATCGGCTGAAAAATGGGGTTGATTCACGCAGGATCTAGGTACTATCTCTTCCTCGCATCATAACCACCCGCGCGTATGCGACGACTCGCGCTCGCCATCGCCGCGCTCACGCTCCTCGGTGCTGCTGGGCCGAAGGTGAAGTCATTCACGATCTCGAGTCCCGCGTTCAAAAATGGCGGGACGATTCCGGTCGAGTACTCCTGCGATGGTACGGACAAGAGTCCTGCGCTGAATATTTCTGGTATTCCGAAGAAGGCAAAGAGCCTCGCGCTCATCATGGACGATCCCGATGCCGTGCCAGTCATCGGCCGCGTCGCGGACCACTGGGTTATGTGGAACATCCCCGCGAAGACGACATCGATTGCAACCGGGAGCGTGCCGAGAGGTGCGGTGCAGGGCAAGGCACTCGATGCGCGGAAGTATCAAGGACCATGTCCCCCGCCGGGGAACGCGCACCGGTACTTTTTCCGTCTCTACGCACTCAATGTGTCGAAACTAAAACTCCCAGCCGGAAGTACATCAGCAAAACTCCGCGCTGCCATGCGTGGCCACATCATCAAGGAGACGAAGCTCATGGGAAGGTACACGGCAGTGATGAGCGTCGCGGAGTGACCCTAGCGTGATGTAGCATGCGATCGCCCACTCCAGAGGATGCAAAAAAGCAGCCGGAAGCTGAGGCGATCATCCGAATACTTCGGCGTGCGACACAGAAATTTGCGAAGCCCATGGGCACCGCCATGGTTGCGGAGAAGCGGACGTTGTTCCAGCTCCTCGTTTCGACCGTCTGCTCTGCACAAACAAAAGACACGACGACGTACCCGGTGATGCAGCGACTTTTCCGCGTCGCGAAGACGCCGGAGGATTTCATCCGCATGCCGCTCGCGCGGCTCCGCAAACTCCTCTTCCCGATTAGCTACTACAACACGAAGGCGAAGCATTTGAAGGCGCTGTCGCGCATCCTCATCGATCGGTTTGATGGTCGAGTTCCAGGGACGATGGCTGAGCTCATTACACTCCCCGGTGTCGGGAGGAAGACCACAAACCTCGTGCTCGGGGAGGGGATGGGGAAGGTGGAAGGCATCTGCGTGGACACGCATGTCCATCGCATCTCGAACCGCCTCGGCCTCGTGCGGGCGAAGACGCGCGAGGAAACAGAACGCGCACTCATGCGTACGCTTCCCAAGAAGTACTGGACCATCTGGAATCCACTCCTCGTCATGTGGGGGCAGAACATCTGCACGCCGATCTCACCGAAGTGTTCGATCTGCCCCATCCGCCAGTGGTGCCAGCGTCGCGGGGTGACCACCAGCCGTTGATTTGCATTGAGGCGGTAAAAGGTGTAAAGGTGTATAGGAGTAGGATCTCGCTACACCTCTATCCCTCTCCTCCTCTCCTCCTGCTATGGTAGTCCGTGATTTGATGAAAACTGACGTCGTGGCGATCCCGAAGGGGACGACGTGGCGGAAGGTCGCGGAGATGTTGCTCGAGCACGTCATTAGCGGCGCGCCGGTCGTTGATGGTGATGGTCGTGTGATCGGCGTCGTGTCCGAAAAGGATGTGTTCCGCGCGATCTACCCGAGCTACGAGGAATGGTATGAGGGACCGCAGGCGTACACGGATTTCCTCGCGCTCGAAGAAGAAGCGCGGCGTGCGCAGGAGAAGCGCGTCGAGGAGTTCATGACGAAACGCCTCGTGAGCGTGACGTCAGACACGCCGATCCTCAAAGTCGGTGCGCTCATGGTCGCGACCGGCATCCACCGCGTACCCGTCGTGGATCACGACAAGCTCGTCGGCATGGTGAGCCGTCGTGACATCTTCCGCGCAATTCTTCGCGTACACTTTGGATTAGATGAGAAGGTGCGGACACACTGAGACATGTCCGGAAAACTCTCCGTCGTCGCCACCCCCATCGGCAACCTCGAGGACATCACGCTCCGCGCACTCCGGACCCTCCGCGAGTGCGATGTCATTCTGTGCGAAGACACACGAGTGACATCGAAGCTCCTCGCGCGGTACGAGATTCGCAAGCCGCTCCAACGGTGCGACTCGGAGATGGTGCGCACACAGGTGGAACGGGCGCTCGCTCCGCTCCGCGCTGGCCAGCACGTCGCGTACGTCTGCGATGCCGGAACCCCCGGCGTGAGCGATCCGGGGCCGCTCCTCGTGCGCACGGTCTTGCGCGAACTCCCCGACGTGCAGATCGAGGTCATCCCCGGGCCTTCCGCGCTCACCGCATTCGTGAGCATTGCCGGAATCCGCGTCGATCGTTTCCTCTTCCTCGGCTTCCTCCCATTGAAGAAGCATCGGAAGGACTACCTGCGGCGCATCGCGGAGAGCGAGGAGACGATCATCTGCTACGAATCCCCGCACCGGATTCTCAAAACGCTCCGCGAGCTCATTCCACTCCTCGGCGATCGAGAGATCGTCGTCGGCCGCGAGCTCACGAAGCTCCACGAGACGATGTATCGCGGGACCGCCACCAACGTCATCACACAACTCGAACAGGGGAGCACGAAAGGAGAGTTTGTAGTCGGCGTTGCTGGCGTGAAGACGAAAGCTGACGAGTAGCACCGTCGGTATGCGAGTCACGAGCTGGGACATCCTCCGCGTATTCGTGCAGCACGCTCGGCGCTACGCCGGGCGGACGTTCATTGCGCTCGCGGCCGCAGCAATTGCGACCGTACTCGACACGATCTTCCCGTGGTATTCGCGACAGCTCATTGATACGCTCGCGTCCTCCGACCCGTCTGTCACCGTCTCCGCAGAGGCATTCCGCATCCTCGTGGTGATGCTCTTGCTTTGGGTTGGGCACTGGACGGGGTGGCGTATCAATGGATTCATCACCTCGAACGTGCAGCCGCACGTCATGACGGACCTCGAGCGTACGAGCTTCGCGCACATCCTCGGTCATTCCTATCGGTTCTTCGCAGATTCATTCTCGGGATCACTCGTCCGAAAGATCCATCGGATCAGTCGTGCATTTGAAGTGTTATTCGATGAGGTGCAGTTCCGGTTCCTCCCGGTGACCATCCTCCTCATCGGCGCGACGGTCGGACTCGCCCTCCGTTATCCATGGGCGGCGATTGCGTTCGTGGTGTGGGCAGCGGTGTTCCTCCTCCTCAACTACTTCGCGTCCATGTGGAAGCTGCGGATTGACGCCCAGCGGGCGGCGGCGGACTCCCGATCCACTGCTGCACTCGCTGATGCGCTCACGAACGCCATCCCCATCAAACTCTTCACGGGTTCCACGCATGAGGAGGAGCGTTTCGGCGGCGTGAAAGAGGAGTGGCGCCGGCTCCAGTCATGGGCATGGGGTCGTGGGGAAATCATCAACGCGGCACAAGCGGCGCTCATGATCGCAATCCAGTTTGGTCTCTTCGCCATGGGGATTGATCAGTGGATGCGCGGGGTGCTGACGGTCGGTGATCTCGCGCTCATCCAGGGGTACCTCCTCGTCGTGTTCAACAAACTCTGGGATATCGGGCGGTCGTTCCGCCACGTGTTCGAGGCGTTCGCCGATGCGCGAGAGATGGTGGAGATTCTCGAACTCCCGTACGCGGTTCGTGACCGACGCGGTGCGAAGGAGCTCGTCGTCCGCCGCGGTGCCATCGCGTTCCAGAACATCTCGTTTAGTTTCCAGCGAACGCGGGTGGTCCTCGATCGCTTTGCGCTCCGCATTACACCGAAGGAGAAGGTCGCACTCGTCGGTCCATCTGGCGCGGGGAAATCTACGATTACGAAACTGCTTTTTCGGTTCTACGATGTTGACCGCGGGACGATCACCATTGATGGTCAGGATATTGCGAGCGTGACGCAGGAGAGCCTTCGGCAATCCATCGCGTTGGTGCCGCAGGAGCCGATTCTCTTCCATCGGACGCTCATGGAGAATATTCGGTACGGACGCCGCGACGCGACGGACGAGCAGGTCATCGCGGCAGCGAAGCGCGCGCACTGCCACGAGTTCATCACGGCCTGTTCGGAGGGGTACGAGACGTACGTTGGTGAGCGTGGAGTGAAACTCTCCGGCGGTGAGCGCCAGCGGGTTGCCATCGCGCGTGCCATCCTGAAGGACGCTCCGATCCTCGTGCTCGACGAGGCGACATCGAGTCTCGATTCCGAGTCCGAGAAACTCATTCAGGATGCGCTCCGAACGCTCATGGCCGAAAAGACGGTTATCGTCATCGCGCATCGCCTTTCGACGATCATGCTCATGGACCGGATCGTGGTGGTGGAGCGCGGGAAGGTCACCGCGATGGGCACGCACGACGAGCTGCTCCGTGCCGGTGGGACGTACCAGCGGCTATGGGACATCCAGGCCGGTGGATTCATTCGGTGAGCGTGATACGATGCGAATACATGAGCAAGTTCTACCTCACCACCCCGATCTACTACGTGAATGATCGGCCACACATTGGGCACGCGTACACGACGTTCGCGGCTGACACGATTGCGTCGTGGCACCGGATGCGCGGAGAGGAGGTGTTTCTCCTGACGGGCACGGACGAGAATGCGCAAAAGAATTCCGAGGCGGCAGCGGTACGACTTGGGAAGCCCACGAAGGCCGTTACGCGTGAAGAAGTGCAGCACTACGTTGATGAGATGTCTGCGTTGTGGCAGCGGACATGGGATTCCCTCGGCATTCGCGTGGACCGCTTCATCCGCACGACGGAGCCATCGCACGTGCACGGGGTCGAGCAGTTCATTGCGGCAGTGCGCGAGCGCAATCCCGACGATATCTACCGTGGGACATATTCCGGCTGGTACTGCGTCGGATGTGAGGCATTCATTCCGGAAACGGATGCGAAGGACGGGATGTGCCCGACGCACGTCCGCGCACTCGAGAAGCTCGAGGAAGAAAATTACTTCTTCCGGCTCTCGAATTATCGCGATGCGCTGCTCCGGCACATCGAACAGCATCCGGCATTCGTGCAGCCGGAGTCACGTCGAAACGAAATCGTCGCGTACATTGGCGAGCACCTCGCCGATACGAGCATCTCGCGACCGATGCGCAACTGGGGCATTCCGTTCCCCGACGATCCTTCGCAGACGGTCTACGTCTGGTTCGACGCCCTGACCAACTACCTTACTGGAGTCGGATATGAGTCTGATGGTGCAACGTTCGGAAAACACTGGCCGGCAGACCTACATGTGGTCGGCAAGGACATCATCAAGTTCCACTGCGCGCTCTGGCCCGCGATGCTCATGAGCGCCGGGCTCCCGCTCCCCGAGCGAGTCTTCGCGCACGGATTCTTCACCATTGATGGTCAGAAGATGTCGAAGTCACTCGGAAACGTCGTCGACCCCACAGTCCTCGCTGATCGGTACGGCGCCGACGTGGTTCGGTACTTCCTCCTCCGTGAGATTTCGTTCGGTGGAGATGGCGACTTCTCCGAGCAACGCCTCCGCCAGCGATACGCATCCGACCTCCAGCACGGCATCGGGAACTTCGCGGCGCGGACGATCACGATGCTCCACAAGTACGCGGGTGGGAAGACGCCCACCGCTGATGGTGCGAGCCGTGTGGAACGTACCTGGGAGAAGTACGCGATTGCAATGGATGGCCTCGCGCTCCACGAAGCACTCGGCATCGTAGAGGAGACGATTCGAGCTGGTGATCGCACCATCGAGGAGGAACGGCCGTGGGAGCTCGCTCAGCGCGGAGAGACCGATCGGCTCCATCGTGTGCTTGGAAACCTCGCCGAGCTCCTCCGACATATCAGCCTCATGCTCGTCCCATTCATGCCGGAGACGGCAGAAAAAATCCTCACCGCGCTTGGGCAGGACGGCTGGCGAAACGAGCATTTCTCGGATCTCCAGAAATGGGGTAGGATGAAGAAGGAGGGGACGGCGGTGGGGAAGCTGGAACACCTCTTTCCAGCCCTCGAATGACGAATTTCTAATTTCTAATCAATAACCAAGCACCAATTCCCAACACCAAATTTGGTCATTGCGACAATGGGATTTCATTAGAAATTAGGAATTAGAAATTTCCTCGTATGTCATTTTTTGATTTGGTTCTCGTCATCATCCTCGGGGCGTTCGTGCTGTACGGGCTCTGGTTCGGGCTTATCCACGCGCTCGGCGCACTCGTCGGCGTCATTGCGGGCGCGTTCCTCGCGGGGCGCTTGTTCGATCCGCTCAGCCATGCGTTCCTCTGGCTGTTCGGCGGGAACCTCAACCTCGCACGCATCGTCATCTTTTTTGTCATCTTTACGATCGTGAACCGACTCGTCGGATTCGCGTTCCACATACTCGAGCGCGCGTTCAAGGTCCTCACGATCCTCCCGTTCCTCTCCTCGATCAACCGGCTCGGCGGCGGAATCCTCGGGTTCCTCGAGGGGTCGCTCGTCCTCGGCGGCGCGCTCCTCCTCGCGACGAAGTTTCCACTCGGCCCAGCGTTCACCACCGCAATCGCGCAATCGCAGATCGCCGCGTACCTTCTCGGCGTCGCGAACGTCATCGTCCCGCTCCTCCCAGAACTCGTGAAGAAACTCGAGAGCGCCCTGCCGAAGAAACTGCTGTGAGCGAACCGTTCCTCATTGATGCCCACTCGCACATTTCGTTCAATGCGTACAAGGATGACGCGGCGGAGGTAATTGCGCGTGCGGAGAGCGAGGGGATTTGGATGCTTGCGGTGGGTTCCCAGATTGATACGTCGCGGCGTGCGGTGGAGTACGCGGAGCGTTTCGAGCACATCTGGGCCGTCGTCGGGCTCCATCCGATCCATCTCGTAGACAGCCACGTTGATCTCGAGGAGGTGGGGGAGGAGGGAAAGGAGGGAGTCGCGTTTCGGACGCGAGCAGAGACGTTCGATCCCACGGTGTACCGAGCGCTTGCGCAGCACCCAAGAGTGGTCGGAATAGGGGAGTGCGGGCTCGATCGGTATCGGATTCCCGCGGGCCACGATCCGCAGGATGTGTTTCGCCTCCAGGAGATAGCGCTTCGGCAACAGATCGCGCTCGCGCAGGAGTTGGATTTGCCACTCATGGTGCACGTGCGCGATGCGCATGAGGAGACGATTCGGATTCTCGGAGAAACCTACGGCCCATGGTCCGGTGGACCGTTGCGAGGAATGATCCATTGCTATTCGGGCACGTGGGATCAAGCGCAGCGGTACCTCACGATCGGCTTCAACATTTCGTTCACCGGTGTCATCACGTTCACGCCGACGAAGAAGCAGCTCCCCCTCATGGAGGATCTGCACCGAACCGTGCGTGGCGTCCCGATGGATCGGTTCCACGTGGAGACGGATTGTCCGTACCTCTCGCCGGAGCCGCACCGAGGAACCCGGAACGAGCCGCGGTACGTCCGTCACGTCGCGGAGAAGATCGCGGAGCTCAAAGAGCTTCCGCTCGTCGAAGTCGCAGCGGCGAGCGTCGAGAATACGATCCGATTATTCAAGAAGATCCTTCGGTAGCAGTGTGGAGAATAGGCTTCATTGAGCCAATACCATCATAGAGCGTTGACGGATGGACGCACGGGGTCAACAATGGAAGTTCCACACGCGGTGTGTGGATCGCTTTTGTTTCCTCGCGACGGTATGGCGGAGTCATCGCAGCAACGACGTGCACTGTGGGACGCGCTGAGTCTCGCGTGGGAGATGGGGTACACGATCGCCGTCCCGCTCATCCTCTTCGCGCTCGGCGGGCGGTTCCTCGATCGCTGGCTCACGACAGCCCCGTGGCTCATGCTCGTCGGGATTGGCGTCGCGATCGTCATCTCGAGCATCGCGATCACGAAGAAAATCCGACACGTCTGTCGCGTGGAGTTTGAAAGAGAGAAGAAGGCACTGTGAACATCTCATTGGCGGCGGAACCGCTTGCGCACATTGGGACCTTCCCACTGACGAACACGCTCATCATGGCGGTGTTCGTGAGCATCGGGTTGCTCGCCGTGAGCCTCCTTGCCCGCCGGAGTTTCAACGTCGGCGGGAGCCTCGTGCCCGTTGGTGTCGGGAATGCGATCGAGGCGGTCGTTGAGGGACTCCTCAACCTCGTCGATTCCGTGACGAACGATCGAAAGAGATCGAGCCGGTTTCTGCCCATCGTCGCGACGATCTTCCTCTTCGTCATCGTCTCGAACTGGATCGAGCTCGTGCCAGGACTTGGCACGATCGGGATTTGGGAGGAGCATGAGGGGAAATCAATCCTCGTCCCGTTCATCCGGTCCGCCTCCGCAGACCTCAACGTGACGCTCGCGGTCGCGCTCTTCTCTGTTGTCGTGACGCAAGTCGTCGGCATCCAGGAAGTCGGCGCGAAGCTCCACCTCAAGAAGTTCTTCAACTTCACGGGGCCGATCATGTTCTTTGTCGGTCTCCTCGAGCTCATCTCGGAGTTCGCGAAGATCATCTCGTTCTCCTTCCGGCTCTTCGGCAACATTTTCGCGGGAGAGGTGCTCCTCATCGTCGTGACGACGCTCGCGCCGTACCTCCTGCCACTCCCATTCCTTCTCCTCGAAATCTTCGTCGGATTCGTCCAGGCGCTCGTCTTCTCCATGCTCACGCTCGTGAATTTAAACATGGCCACTCAGCACGTTGAACATTGACTACAGACTTCAGACTACCGACTACAGCACTTCGCTCGTGCAGTAGTCGGTAGACGGTAGACCGTAGTCTGTCGAATATGCCAGCAGAGGTCGCACGGGAGGTCTCCGGAGGTCTCCTCCAGAACATCGACGCGGTGAAGTCGATCGCCACCGCGCTCACGATCGCGATCGGCGCGATCGCACCAGCGTTCGCGATCGGTCGGCTCGCGAGTCACGCGATGGACGCGATTGGGCGGAACCCGGATGCTGCACCGAAGATCCAAACCGCGATGATCCTCGCGATCGCGTTCACCGAGGCCATCGCGATCTACGCACTCGTCATCGCGTTAATTATTAAATTTGTGTAGTTGATGGGGGAGCTCCTCCACAAATTGGGGGTTGACTGGCGGCTGCTCATTGCGCAGCTCGTCAATTTCCTCGTGCTCTTCTTCCTGCTGAAGAAGTTCTTGTACGTGCCGGTGCTCGATCTCCTCGAGAAGAGGCGTGTGCGCATCGCGGACGGGATGCGAGATGCAGATGCTGCGAAGGAGCGACTCGCGAGCGTTGAGCATGAGCGCAAGCAGGTGCTCGTCCGTGCGGAAGGCGAACGACAGCGGATGCTCGAGGCCGCTGCGATGGACGTCGAGGATCTGCGGCGACAGCGACTCCAAGCTGTCGGGACCGAAGCAGAGGGCGTGCTCAATCGCGCCCGAGAGGAGGCCGAGCGTATTCGTGGAGAGCTCCTCGCAGATGTACGCCGTGAGCTCGGCGATCTCGTACTCGCAATTACGAAGAAGACGACCGCAGGCGCACTGACGCAGGGTGCGCATGACAAGCTTGTGGAAGCAGCGCTCAAAGAGTTGAAGGAAACAAAGCTGTGAAGTACACCGCGAAACACTACGCCGAGGCGCTCCGTGCGAGTGCGGAGAGCACCGATGCCTTCCGCCACCTCATCGCTGACCTCGCGAGCGTCGTCGAACACGTTGTGGCGGACAAGGGGATTCGTTCCTTCTTTACGAATGCGACGATTGCTCCAGCAGAGCAGGAGCGCGTCATTCGCGAGACGTTCAAGGATTTCTTGAGCGCACAGACGTACGCGTTCCTCCGTACGCTGCTCGCAAACCGTCAGTTCGCGCTCCTCGAGCGCATCGTCGCTGCAGCAGAACAGATCGCCGATACGGTAGAGGGTACGTCGCGTGCGCTCGTGGAGAGCGCAGTGCCATTATCAGAGAAGGTACGATCACAGATTGAGGGCGTCCTCACCGCGTTGCTCGAGCGTCGAGTACTTGTCACGTACGAGGAGTCGCCAGCGCTCGTCGCTGGATTCCGACTCACCGTTGATGGCTCCACGCATTGGGACGGGACCATCTCCGGCAAGCTCCAGCGTCTGCAAGAACACTTACGCGACATCTGACCGTCCAACACCTGACACCTAACCATTGACATCTGACCATCTAGAAGATTCGCGTTTGGTCAAATGTTAGGTGTCAAATGTCAGGTGTATGTATGAAGGACCATTTCGTCCAGCAACTGAAGCGACAAATTGAAGGATTCGTTCCGACCGCAACCGCGGAAGAGATCGGGACCGTTGTTGATGTTGGTGATGGCATTGCGCACGTCGCAGGCCTCCCGAACGCCATGGCGTCGGAGATGGTCGAATTCACGAATACGAATCGTACGAATACCACGAATGCGCCCCCTATTTCTGGCGTTGCGCTGAACCTTGATGAGGGCACCGTTGGCTGCGTCGTGCTCGGGGATGCGAGCGCGGTGCGCGAGGGGGACCGCGTGCGTGGGACTGGGCAGATTCTCTCCATGCCAGTCGGTGCCGCGTTCATTGGTCGCGTCGTGGACCCCCTCGGGAATCCTATTGATGGTCGCGGACCCATTGCATCGACGGAGCGTCTCCCTATGGA
>CAZPCZ010000047.1:0-10505 GCA_964585225.1 uncultured Gammaproteobacteria bacterium | reverse complement strand
CGAGTGTCCCAATCGAACATCACCGCCGGCTTCCCTGCGGCGGTCTGCAGGTACTTGAATGCCTGGAGCGCGGCCTTCACACCCTCGCCAACGGAGATCGCGGCTTGCTTGTACGCGATGTCGGTGAGATCGCCAGCCGCAAAGATGCCGGGGGCGCTCGTTCGACAATCGCGGTCCACGATGACCTCACGTTTCTCGTTGAGCTGCACCACGCCCTCGAGCCATTTCGTTTTTGCGGAGTAGCCGATCTGCACGAAGACGGAATCAACGGGGATCTCGCGCGTCTCACCGGTCTCCGCATGCGCGAGCACGATCGTGCGCACGTGATCGTCGCCTGTGAGCTCGGCGACCGTATACGGCGTGACGACTTCGATGTTCGGCTGCTCCCGCAGCCGATCGAGGAGTGGCTTCTCCGCGCGAAGTTCGGTGCGTCGGTGGATGAGAAATACCTTCGTCGCCCGTGGCGCAAGCTCGAGCACGGCAGTGACTGCGGAGTTGCCGCCACCGACCACCGCGACGGTCTTCCCGTTCTGTTTCGGTGCATCATCCACTGCGGAGTAGTACACGCCCTTCCCCTTCAGGCGCGCCTCCCCCTCGCACCCGAGATCGTTCGGCGTGAGGCCGAAGGAGAGGATCACCGTCCGAGTACGAAGGCCATTACCTTCGGCGAGCTGCACTTCGTACATCGGGCATCTTTCAGCCTCCGTTCCTCGCTCCATTGCTTCATTGTTCCATTGTTTCATTGCTTGGATCGCAACGGCCTCCCCAAACCGAAGCTCTGCTCCGTCGCGCTTTGCCTGCGCTAAAAATCGCTCGCAGAGCTCCCGCCCGCCAGCGCGGTCCACGCCCGGGTAGTTCTCGATCCACTCCGTCAGCGCGAGCTGCCCGCCGAGGTCCTTCGAGACAATCACCGTCTTGAGCCCTCGCCGCGCAGTAAACATGGCGGCAGCAAGGCCAGCCGGCCCGGCCCCCACTACCACGACGTCGTACATCACATCGGCCATAGACCTCTATCGTAAAACGGAAAAGGGAAACCGACGAGCATCAACGTACACCATCACAGAATAACCCGATCGCGGGGGCGATCGGGTTCACATCCCTACAAAACGACCGCGTGAGGCGGAGCCGTAACGGGGGGAGCCGGCGCGGTGGTGGGCGACGCTGATGATGGTCTCGCCGTCGGCGTACCGTCGGAGCGTCATGCAGATGTCCTTGCGAGCGGCGAATATGGAGTTGACGAGATCCATCCCGGTCCCCACCGCCGGCGCGTCGGGGTGCTGGGCGTACAGGGCGAGGCCCTCGTGGAGGTCGAGTCCAATCTCTGCACGATCGAAGTGCTCGATGCAGTCGCCCGGTGCGTGGCCGAGGTGCGATCGCCCGTCTTGCGCGCGCATCCAGTACACCGGGCCTCGCGGCACTCGGCGCGCTGCCGGTCATCGTGGCAGTTGAGGCCTGGCGCATGCGCCGGGACCCGCACGTCCACTGCTGGCCGTCCATCACGCGATGCCGGCTCTGCGCGAAACGCGTCTTCGCCTGGCAGCGCAGGGAACGACGTTCGCTCGCGGTTCGGGTGGACAACCCCGGCTGCGTCGAGGTAGGCATCAGCGGGAGCTGCATCGTCCACCGTGGCTGCTTCGGCACACCGACCGCCGACGTCAGCGTTCGTCGCCCATCCCGCGCGGCCTAACAAACAGGACCCCGGAAATCCGGGGTCTCCTCCTTTGTTGGATGGAGTTACGCGTCCCCACCCCCTCTCGCTCCCCCTCAAAACGAGGGGGAGGGTCTGCACGCCTCCTCCCCCACCCGCTCCCCCTCCACGCCGCGTGGAGGGGGAGAAAATTTTGAAATAACAGCAGCGGGGAGGGATGCTGGCCCCCGAACGAATCAGCGGAGACGCGGCTGCCGTTGCCCGAAGCGCAGCGATAGGGAGACGGAAACTGGAGCCGAGCCCGCGGCGAGGCGGAATTTCCGAGGGCTCCCGTCGCGAGCGAGGTGCAATGGCCCGCGCCGGAGCGACCAGTGAGGGGGCCAGCACCCGACCTCAGCTGCTGGTCCTTTGCTCCTACCCCAACACCTTCTTCCGCTTCTCCTCCTTCACGAACCGCAGGGTATCACCGACCGCGAGACCCTCGATGCCACTCATTTTCATCCCGCACTCCTGGCCCTCAACGACCTCGCGGACGTCCTCTTTGCCGGCCTGGAGTCCGAGGAGTCTCCCGACCGCCACGACGTCGCCGCCTCGAATCTGTTCCGCCTTCACGCCTTTCTCCATGACGATTTTTCCAGCGGTCACGCGCCCGCCAACGATCTGCCACTTCGTCTCCTTCCGGAACAACGCGAGCACGTGCATCGTCCCGAGCTCCTCGCGGATGACTTCCTCGGGCAGCAACACCTCGAGCGCCTCGCGGACCTTCCGGAGGAGGTCGTAGATGATCTTCTCCGAGGTCACCGGGATGTGTTTCTCCCGCGCGAGCTCGGCGACCGCGTCGAGCGCCCGCACGTTGAAGCCGAAGATCTGCCCCTTCGCGGCCTCGGCTTGGAGCACGTCGTTCTCCGTGACATTCCCCAACCCCCGACCGATGACCTTCACGCGCGCGCTCGCGCTGCCGATCCGCTCGATCTCGTTGCACACCGCCTCAAGCGACCCGAGGACGTCTGCGCGGACGACGATCGGGAGCACGACCGCTGGTGTCGTTGTTTCCTGCTCCGCTGGAGCTTGCGCCACGACCACTGGCGCTGGCCGCGTCACCTGCCGCTTCGCTGCCGTCAACCCCTTCCGCTCCGTCGTGACGCGGACGATATCGCCGACCTCTGGGAGCGCCTTGAGCCCGAGCACGCGCACCGGTGTCGACGGCGGAGCGGCGCTGAGTCGCTCGCCGGTGTGGTCCCGCATGAGCCGAATCTTCCCAATGAGCATGTCGCCCACCACGATGAGGTCTCCGATACGCAGGGTTCCACTCTGGACGAGGAGCGTCGCGACCGGGCCCTCCTGCTTGTCGACGTGCGATTCCACGGTCGCTGCCTCCGCCGACGCGTCGGGATCCGCGAGGAGTCGCTCGCGCTCGACGTCTGCGATGAGGAGGATGATCTCGAGGAGCTGCTCGATGCCCTGGCCCGTCTTCGCGGATACGGGGACGAACGGCGTCTTGCCGCCCCAGGCCTCCGACGTGACCCCGAGTGCGCCGAGCTCCTGCTGCACGCGCTCGATATTCGCGTCGGGTTTGTCAATCTTGTTCACCGCGACGAGGAACGGGAGCTTCGCCGCCTGGATGATCTTCAGTGCCTCCTTCGTCTGCGGCTGCACGCCGTCATCCGCTGCGACGACGAGCACCGCGATGTCGGCCACGCGGGCCCCGCGGGATCGCATGGTCGTGAAGGCCTGGTGGCCGGGGGTATCAATGAATGTGATCGGTTTCCCCTGCTGCATCGTCTGGTACGCGCCGATGTGCTGCGTGATACCACCGGCCTCCCCGGCGGCGACGTGCGTGGATCGAATTCTGTCGAGGAGGAGCGTTTTCCCATGATCCACGTGCCCCATGACGACAACGACCGGCGCGCGCGGGAGACCGCTCGGTGCGGCGATCGGCGCGGTCTCCACTGGCGCTGCCGCTGCGGAGACGTCCTCCGCTCCGGTATCAGTGGCTGTGACTGGTGACGGCCGGAACCCAAGGTCCTCCGAGACGATCGCGGCGGTCGCGTAGTCAATCGGCTCGTTCATGTTCGCGAGGATGCCGCTCCGGAGGAGCTCCTGGAGCACCTCGGAGACCGGCATGTGCAGCATCGCCGCGAAGTCGCGAACGGTGATGATCGCCGGCAGCGTCACCTCCTTCGCTGTCCCCTCGGTCACCGCGAGCCGTCGGCGCTTGCGCTCCTCTTCCTCGCGCGCCTTCTCCTGCTGCCGCTGCCACTCCCGACGGATGCGCGGCCACTTCTTAAGGAACTGCTGTGCGAGGCGATCGTCAATCTTGATCGCGCGCCGACCGATGTCGAAACCGAACCGCGGCAGGATCTCGTAGAGATCCTGCGGCGGCATGTTGATTCGTCTTGCCAATTCAGACACGTTCATGTTCCTCCACGGTACCCCACGCGTTTCCGCTCAGTCAAGCGATGCTTGCGCCACGCCGCCGTCCGTGGTACGCTGAGCCTCGAAGCGGGTACCCTCAGGACCCGCGGTAACTGACCACGAGACGCTCGCCTTTCCTCGATCACATGCATCGCACGTTCGCTGTTGAAGGATCTCGACCGACGCGCACACCCGCTCGACCCGAGCGGCGATGCTGCCGTGCTACGTGAACGATCGCACGCGTGATCGCGTGATTGTTGCTGCCAGAGCCTCGTGGGCTACACCATATGCCCGAGGCTTTTGTCGTTCTCATCATCACCATCGCAGCCCTCGCGGTCGGGGTGGTTGCCGGCTACGCGTACCGTCACGCGATTGCCTCGAGGCGCGTCTCCGCGGCTGAACAGAAGGCAGACGCGATGCTCGCCGACGCGAAACGCCGGGAGCAAGAGTTCCTCATCAAGGCGAAGGAGAAGGGGCTGAAGATCGTCGAGGAGGCAAAGCGCGAGGAGGCCGAGCGGCGGCGCGAGGTCCAGGCGCTCCAGCAACGCGTCGAGAAGCGCGAATCCCTCTTCGATGCGAAGCTCCTCGAACTCCAGGGGCAGCAGACCCGAGCGGAGGAGCAGCGCGCGAAACTCACGGCGGCACAACAGCGACTCGTGGAGCTCCAGCAAGAGGAGGCGAAGAAGCTCGAAGCGGTCGCGCAGCTCTCCCGGCAGGAGGCCGAAGAGCGACTGCTCGCGCACGTCGAGGCAGAGGCGAACGACGCGCTCACGAGCCGCATCCGCAAGCTCGAGCATGAGGGGTCGGAGGAGCTCGACCGTCGCGCCCGCGTCATCCTCTCAAACACGATCCAGCGCGTCGCGTCCTCGCACTCGATCGAAAACACGACGACGAACGTCGCGATCCCCTCCGACGACATGAAGGGGCGGATCATTGGCAAGGAGGGCCGGAACATCAAGGCGATCGAGAATCTCACCGGCTGCGAGATCATCGTCGACGAGACCCCGCTCGCGATCACGATCTCCGGCTTCTCGCCGATCCGCCGACAGGTGGCGAAGCGCGCGCTCGAGGACCTCATCCAGGACGGCCGCATCCATCCCGGCCGCGTCGAGGAAGCGGTCGAACGCGCGAAGAAGGAGCTCGCGACGGACATCAAGAAGGCCGGTGAGGATGCGTGCTACGAGCTCGGGATCACCGGCGTCGACCCGAAGCTCATCCTCATCCTCGGGCGCCTGAAATACCGGACGAGCTACGGGCAGAACGTCCTCCTCCATTCCATGGAAGTCGCGAACCTCGCAGCCATCATGGCCGCGGAGCTCGGGCAGAACGTCGGGGATGCGAAACGCGGCGGGCTCTTCCACGACATCGGGAAAGCGGTCGATCACGACATCCAGGGCACGCACATCGAGATCGGATTCAACATCCTGAAGAAATTCGGGATGTCCGAGGAGGTGTGCTACGCGCCGATCGCGCACCACGAGGACAAACCGAAGACGGTCGTCGGGTGCATCGTGAAGGCGGCGGATGCGATCTCCGGCGCGCGGCCGGGCGCGCGACGCGACAGCTACGAAGACTACCTCAAGCGGCTCGAGGACCTCGAGAAGGTCGCGACGTCGTTCGAGGGAATTGAGCGCGCGTACGCGATCCAAGCGGGACGCGAGATCCGCGTGTTCGTGCGGCCGCAGGAGGTCGACGACCTCACGATGTACCGGCTCTCGAAGGACATCGCGAAGAAGATCGAGCAGGAGCTGAAGTACCCGGGAGAAATCAAGGTGACGGCGATCCGGGAGACGCGAGCGATTGAATACGCGAGGTAACCGAAATTCCTAATTTCTACTGACTAAT
This sequence comes from uncultured Gammaproteobacteria bacterium, assembly GCA_964585225.1. Classification (GTDB taxonomy): domain Bacteria; phylum Patescibacteriota; class Patescibacteriia; order JACPHY01; family JACPHY01; genus CAZPCZ01. Next base: position 4,597 of record CAZPCZ010000047.1, on the reverse strand, counting down.
TTCTAATCAAATCCCAATGGATCGAATGTCGAACGACGCGGGCATTGGGGGTTTGGGATTTAGTCATTGATTAGAAATTAGAAATTCGTCATTGGTCATTTTCACTGTGCGCTTCCTCATTTTCGGTGATGTCGTCGGCAGGATGGGCCGCCGGGCACTCCAGGCAGCGCTCCCGGAGCTTCGGTGCGAGCTGCGGCCCGACATCGTGCTCGCGAACGCGGAGAACCTCGCGCATGGGCTCGGCATGACCGAACGCACGTTCCAGGAGGTCATCGACGCTGGCGTCACGCTCCTCACGGGTGGAAATCACGTGTGGGACAAGCCGGAAGGCGTCGAACTGCTCCGGCGGCCGGATTCCTTGGTCCTTCGCCCTGCGAACTACCCACCGGGCGCGCCCGGGGTCGGGTGGAAAACTCTTTCCGTTGACGGCAAAAACGTCCTGGTGGTAAACTTGCTGGGAAGGGTGATGATGAAGGACCTCGTGGACAACCCCTTCCGGACGTTCGATGAAATCCTCTCCGCGCATGGCACGAACGCGTCGGTGGTCATCGTGGACTACCATGGGGAGATCACGTCCGAGCGGAACGCATTCGGATGGTACGGGGACGGCCGCGCGTCTATCGTCTACGGCACGCACACGCACATCCCCACCGCCGACCAGCGCATCCTCCCGAAGGGAACCGCGTTCGTCACGGATGTCGGGATGACCGGCGGGCGAGACACCGTCCTCGGCGTAGACCCAGCGACCGCCATCCCGCAGCACGTCACCGGCATCGGGAAACGCTTCACCTGGCCAGAAACCGGCGTCGCATGGATCCACGCGATCGTCGCCGACGTTGATGCCGAGACCGGCCGCGCCACCCACATCGAACGCATCTATCGTGAAGTAACCATTTCGTAACCTACATACACGAATACGCGAATCCTCACGAATCGAGCGAATATGCGAATCCGCGTATTTGTAGATTCGCGACCATTCGTAGATTCGTGTGGCGTCAGCCTATGAATAAAGCCGAACTCGTCGACCAGCTCGCTGCGAAGTTCGCACTCTCGAAGAAGCAGGCGGAGGACGCGGTGAACTTCGTGTTCGACACGATCACCTCGGTGCTGAAATCGAGCGGCGAGGTGACGATCACCGGATTCGGGACGTTCGAGTCCCGAGAGCGCAAGGGGCGCATGGGCGTGAACCCACGCAACCCCACGCAGAAAATCCAGATCCCCTCCGTCCGCGTCCCGAAGTTCCGCGCCGGGAAGACGTTGAAGGATGCGTTGCGGTCATGACGCGAGCACGCACACACAACACCCCGACCTTCAAGGTCGGGGTGTTGTGGTGGGCCGCCCGGGGATTGAACCCGGAACCTACCGGTTAAGAGCCGGGTGCTCTGCCAGTTGAGCTAGCGGCCCGAACAACTTCTTTCGTATCCTCAAGCTCGTACGCGACGTGCTGGTTGTTCGCGTCGAACTGGAACCAGCCGCGCACGCGCTCGCCGTTCAAGAACCGCGGCATCCAGACGCGGTCGTCCGACCACATCTCGTCGTACGGGAGCGTGTCCGGCGTGAACCACTGCGGACGCATCTCCTCAGTTTCGATGGGCTCACCATCGAACTGGGCGACGCGAAAGATTCGTACGTGAATCGTTTTCCCCGCTTCCGCGAGGAACGTGAACCGAAGTGCTCCCGCATCCGCGAGCGCCTCGAGAGCTGCGCGGACCCCGCACTCCTCCTGGAGCTCTCGTACTGCCGCCGCACGAACATCCTCCCCCGCGCGAACTTTGCCGCCGAACCCATTCCACCACCCCGCGCCAAACCCGCGCTTCTTGAACCCAAGGCAGACCTGTCCGTCGCGGACGAGGTAGACGAGTGTGCACGTCGACATATCCGCATGGTCGAAAAAGACACCTGAAGTCTTTTTCTGTTCTTCGCCCTGCACCTTCCCTCTGCTCCCAGACCGATTCGAACGGTCATCACCGGCTTCGGAGGCCGATACTCTATCCATTGAGCTATGGGAGCAAACGGAAGGTGCGGGGTCCGTTGTCCGCCTACGGCGGATCCGCCTTTGGCGGAAACTACGGGCGCACCTTCGCCATCCACGAGAGCAGCCTATACCAATTCGGACGGAAAACCAAATCCATGGTCGGCGGATCATGCACCACCTCGCCGCCGAAGCCCTGCTTAAAGCGGGTCATCCCCGCCCAGCTTGTAGCTTGCAGCTCGGAGCTTGGAGCTGACTTCGGCGGCTCGATTCCGCCGAAGTCGTACCATCGCATCCCGGCCGCCTTCGCATCCCGCATCGCCTGCCAATGGAGGAGATGCGGTGTCATGAGCGCACGGTGTTCGTACGACGATCCGCCGTGGAGGTACGTTGCCGTGTCGCCGTAGTACGCGACAATGGCAGCGGCCAAGGGGACGCCCTCGCGCTCCGCAATGTACAGACGTACGTTCGGCAGCGCTTGCACCATCGTTTCGTAGTAGCTACGTGGGTGCGTTGCGATCCCCTGTCGCTTCGCAGTCTCCTGGAGGAGGCGCCAGAACGCGTCAGGAGCACAGCGTTCTTCAGTACGTACGGCTCGCACAGCGACTCCGCGACGCTGTGCGAGCCGTACGTTGTACCGATGCTTCTCGTGCATTGCCGCAAGGCGCTCGTCGTCCGATCCCTCGAGCGACGTCCGCCACGTCCACTCGGGCTCCGCCGCGCGTCGCATGACGCGCGGAGTTGATAGTTGATAGTTGATAGTTGATAGTGGTGACGGAAATTCGGCGCGCAAGAATACCGACTCCAATAATTCTCCACTCTCCACTCTCAACTCTCCACTCCAACGCGGCGCATACCAATACCGCAACCCAAACGGCAACGGCATCTCAATGGCGAGGACGCCACCAATGCGCTCGGTCTTCCGACCGAGCGCGCGCTGGAACAGCTCCCAACCGTCGGATTGCAGCAAGTCCTCCATGCGTTCTACCGCTTCCCCAATGCCTGAAGCGCCACCTTCAGCTTTTCTTCGGTCGTCGTGGCAGAGATGGGGAGCTTGCGGATGACGTCGCGGACCTCGGCGATCTTGTAGCCGAGCTGGACGAGCGCGTCCATCACATCACCCTCACCCCCCTGCTTGGCCGCCGAAGCTTCAGCGTAGGCGGCCATCTTCCCCTTGAGCTCCACGACAACACGCTCTGCGGTCTTCCGACCGATGCCAACGACCTTCGAGAGGTACACCGCATCCTCGCGCGCGATCGCCTGCCGGATTTCCGATGGGCTCCCGAGCCCGAGGGTCCCGAGCGCAATCTTTGGTCCCACGCCGGAGACGGTGAGGAGGTCGTGGAAGAGGTTGAGCTCGTCCGCTGATCCCATGCCAAACAGCTCACGCCGATCCTCGCGCACAACCTCGTGCGTGTAGAGCTCGACGCGCTCGCCCACGCGCAACCGCTCCCGAAGCGGTGGTGGGAGAAACACGCGGTACCCAACATCATGGAGTTCTACCACGACGGAATCTGAAAGGATGGAACGGATGATGCCACGGAGGAATGCAAGCATGGGATCATGGTACACAGAGCCGACGACGTCGGTATTCCTCAACGGCCTGAGGTGAAGCGTACCACGTCTTCCCGCGCTTCTCCGCCGCGAGCTCCCCGCGACGAGCGAGGAGCGAGAGGTAGCCGGCGGTGTACGGCGTCTTCGGGGCGAGACGCGCGAGGGAGAGGAGATCGCCATCGTCGGGTGCCGACCCAACCGCATCGAGGTACCGAGTGAGCATGCGTTCGACGTACTGCGCCATGAGGTTCACGAACGGCCGGCGGTCCCCACGGTTCGCCGCCTCGAGCGCGGCGTAGTACCGCTTCCGGTCCGTCACCGGGACAACTGCCGGCGGGTAACCGTGCCGCATGAGGATGAGGTTCATGAGGAGCCGCGCGGTGCGACCGTTCCCGTCGAAGAACGGGTGGATCGCAACGAACTCGTAATGGGTGAACGCCGCAAGCGTCACGGGATTGAGGCGGTCGGGATTTCGCCGGAGCCAGCGCGTGAACGCGGCCATCCGTTCCGGGACGACCGCCGCATTCGGTGGGATGAGCGATGCGCCAGTGATGCGCACCTGGCCGGTGCGGTACCGACCCGCGAACTCCTCCTCGATCCCCTTCACGACGATCGCGTGGATATCGAGGATGTCACGTTCCACGATCGGACGCCGAGTATGAACGAATCGCTCGAGTGCAGTGATCGCCTCGGCGTGGTTGCGTGCTTCGAGGTGCTCGCGGAGCGACTTTCCCGCCACGGTGATCCCGTGCTCGAGGACGAGGCGTGTCTCCCGGAGCGTGAGTGTGTTCCCCTCGATGGCGTTCGAATGGTACGTCCACTCGACGGCAAGTTCCTCGCGCAGGTGCGCGAGCGCCGCGCGGGGGAGCGGTCGTCGGTGATCGAGCTGCATCTTCTTCTCGCGAATGCGCTGAGCGAGACGGGGACGGAGGTACGGTACGGCCATATATATCGGGTAGCTTCACTATAGCACTATCCGATACACCCGGCAACTGTCACCGGCTCCACGCCCTCGCGAGCTCGACGAGGAGGTGCACGCCGACACCGGTGGCACCCTTGCCGATCCACGGC
>CAZPCZ010000046.1:0-10879 GCA_964585225.1 uncultured Gammaproteobacteria bacterium | reverse complement strand
CGCGACGCGGACGGTATGCGCCCCCGGTTCGAGTGGTGTTGTCTTTCGGTACATCCACTCGCGACTCGTCGGTCGGTACGTGAACGTCACGGGATCAGAGGCAATGGTGATGAGGAGCGCGTCGAGGGATGTGAATTCCTCGACGGTGAGCGTTCCACGGACCTCCATGGTGACGTCGAAGGCGCCCTGTGTCGTGCGGGATTCCACGCGTTCCACCGCACGCGCCTCCTGGACAACGGGTGTCGGCGGCGGGGTGCGATCAAGCGTGAATCGCGTACTCGACACGACCGCAGCACCGCCGGTCACCGTTGCGGTTGCGGTCGCCGTGTGTGGACCGTCGGGGAGCGCTGGCGCGAGGAAGGCGAACGCGCCAGACGCATCGCTCAGGCTCCCTCCGACCACCGCGCCATCAACCGCGAGGGAAATCGGTGCGCTGACCGGACCCACGCCGCTCACGACGATCGTCTGCGCGTTCGTCGTCGCACCATCCGCTGGGGCCGCGATCACCATCGTCGGGAGCGCCGCCGCGGTCACCGTCGGACCGGTTGGTGTCGCTGGGGTTCCACCCGTTGACGGCTCTGGTGTATTGATCGGGGGCGCGTTCGTCGGTGGTTGGTTCACGGGCGGCTCATTGATCGGCGGCTGGTTCACCGGCGGCTGATTCACTGGCGGCTGGTTCGTGAGGGGGGAACCACGATCAGGCGGCGGTTCTGGCTGATTCACTGGGGGCTGATTCACGGGCGGTTGGTTCACCGGTGGTTGATTCGTTGGCGGCGGCTCCGGTGTCCGAGGCTCGGGGAGCGTTTGCGCAGCCGCGGTGTCCGAGCATGCGGTCTCCACACGGCTGCGGTTCCGCGCGAGGACGCAGAACGCGTAGCTCGTCTCCGGCGCGAGCGAACGGATGGCCACCGCGCTCCCCCACCGGCTCGTCGTCTTCCATGATGGCCCCGCTGCACCAAACGCCCCATCTGCTCCGACGTACTTCGCGGATCGTGTGTCCCGAATCGCGACCTCGGTGTCGGCCGGATTCCGCGCATCCTGGCCAAGCGTCAGCGCGACGGTCGTGGTCCCGACGTCGCTCGCCGATGGCTTCGGCGGCACCACGGCGAGCGTCACAGTACACCCGTACGATTCTGATGGCGCGGACACCTCCTCGCTGCGCAGCGTGTGGACGTGCCGATCACAGACTTCCGTATTCGGCGTGAGCCCAGTCTCCTCGAGGAACGTGAAGTTGCTCACCGCCTTCGGTTTCGTCGTCACGACGACGCGCTCGTTCTCCGCTCCGTGCGTCCCGGCGTGGAGCTCGAACCCGGTCTCGTCCGCCGCGGTGTCTGTGAACTTCCAGCGGATCGAGGTCGCCGCTGCCGTCCCCGCGGTCGGCGTCGGCGCACGAAGCGCGTCATCCGCTTCGTACGCGATCGTGAGCGCGGTGAGCACCGGCGTCGCTGCGGCGTCGGTCGTCGAGAGCGACGCGCGCCACCGGAGCGAGGAGCCAACCTCCGCGAACGTCCACGCGATCCCGGGCGTCACCGGGCCCTCCCACTTGGCTGCCCCATCCTTCACGCTCAGGTGGTACGTGATGGACGTTCCCGCGGGGAGCTCAGCGGTTGGAGTGAGCGTCGCTCGCGTGATGCGGTACGACGTCGTGTCCACGACCTTCGAGATGGCGACGGCGGATGTCGAGAATCCCGTCTCCGTGCGGGAGGCACCGGTGGAGCGACCGGCGAGGACGCTCCCGGAAGCTGGGTACGTCGCGGCGACCGCGATGGATTTCGCCGCGCTCGCCGGCCACCCGCTCGCGATCGCGCTTCCGGAACGGAGCGGTCCGGCTGCGGTCGCGAGGAAGAGCGTCCCGTCGGAACCGTACGCGAGGTCGTTCACATCACCGCTGTACACCTTCGACCACGTCGTCCCGTTGTTCGTGCTCGCATACGCCTCGTCGAGGAACGCGCCAGCGACCCTCCCCCCGGAACCGGCCGCGACGACCGTCGCGTACTGGACCGCAAGGTTCTCGGGGTTCGCGATGGTCCACGTCGCGCCGCCATCCGTTGACCGGTACATTCCGAATCCGAGCGCGGTCGCAAATACCGTCTGATCTGACCCGTACGAACGGGAGATCGCGATACCGCGGAGATCACCGTTCTCAATGACGGTCGCGTCAATTCCGTTCTGTTGATCGGTCCACGTCGCCCCACCATCCGCGCTCTTCTTGATGCTCGTGAATGTCGAGACGAATACGGTGCGGTCGCTCGCGTACGACGGTGAGACGGCAACGCCGAACCCGCTCGCCCCGGCGTTGATCTTCGCCCATGACGCGCCGCTGTTCGTCGTCCGCCAGAGCCCATCTCCGTTCGTGACCGCGAACGCAGTCCCGTCGCTCGCGAACGATGGGGAGAACGCGATGCGGATCACCGCCTTCGTCGGGGCAGCGACGCGCGCCCATGTGGACCCGCCGTCCGTGGTCCGGTAGATCCCACTCGCCACACCGGCGAATGCGGCCTTGTCGCTCGCGAATGATGGGGAGAACGCGAGCGCGGTCACGTCGAGGTTCGCGAGGTCGCCGACCGCGGCCCACGACGCACTCCCGGACGGCAGGCGGACGTCGCCGGTCCCCGTGTCCCATCGAGCGGTCGTCGCTGAATCGCGCGCGGTCGTGGAATCGAAATCCTCCGCGTACGTCAGCGTTGCCGCGCGAATCTGCGAGAGGACGACGATGCCCGCCACGATGAGGGTCGCGGCGGTGATCTGGACGACGCGCTCGCGTGGAGGTTTCATAGAAGTGAAGTATAGCACGGGTCCGTAGCCCCGACGTTCGCCTCCATAGCTCAACTGGCAGAGCAACTCCCTTTTAAGGAGGAGGTTCCAGGTTCGAGCCCTGGTGGAGGCACCACCCATGCGCAACGTCCTCACCATTGACCAGGGCAAGATCCGCGACGGGACGCTTGATGACCTCAAGCGTCGGACGTGCACGTGGGTACACTACTGGGAACCGACGCCGGAGGAGCTCACGGACGCCGCGTCGCACATCGGCCTCGATGCGGAGGAGTTCCAGGAACTCCTATCGCCAACGCAGCGGCCGACGCTCCGCGACACGACAACGTTCTCCATTGTCGTCATCCGATCGCCTCGGAAGGACAAGGAGTTCCTCACGAAGCCGATCATCCTCGCGGTCTCGAAGGCGAAGAACGACCTCATCTCGGTCACCCCGTACCACTCCCGCTCGATCGAGCACATCCGTACGCTACCGGAGGCGCGCCGGACCACGATCTTCTCGGAGGGCGCCACCGCGCTCCTCTTCACGATCCTCGACGAGATCACCGCGTCGTACTTCAGCGTCCTTGAACGCATGGACGATGAGATTGATCGCGTCGAGCGCAACATCCGATCGACGAACGGCGAGTCGCGCACGATGGAGACAATCTACCGGCTGAAGAAGACGCTCATCTACTTCCACAAGGCGCTCGTCGGGAACCGCGAGGTCGTCGGCGGCATCGAGAAAGCGTACGCGCAGTTCCTCGACCCCCGCCTCCTCTCGAAGTTCCGCACGCTCCACGACCAGATCGTGCAGCTCGTCGAACTCGACGCGACGTACCGCGACATCCTCACCTCGACGCTCGAGGTCCACCTCTCCGTCATCTCGAACGCGGTGAACATCACGATGAAGCGCGTGACGAGCTGGGGCGCGATCATCCTCATCCCATCGCTCATCGCGTCCATCTTCGGCATGAACTTCGACCTCATCCCGATCGCGCACGCACGGTGGGGCTTCTACGGCGCACTCGCCGTCATGATCGCCGCAACCGCACTCCTCTACTGGTACTTCAAGCGAAAGGATTGGCTTTGAGGAACCCCGCGATGCGCTCCGCTGCGCCCGATGGCAGGACGGACACTGTCCGTGCGGCGAGCGACCGCAGTCGCTCGGCATCCTCGAGGAGCCCAACGACGTTCGATGCAAAGACCTCAACGGTGAGCTCCCGTTGATCCCATACCACCGCCGCACCGGCTGCCTTGAGGGCAGTCGCGTTCGCTTCCTGGTGGGTCCCGGGCATCGGGATGAGCACCATGGGTTTCCCGAGCGCAGCGAGCTCGGTGATCGTTCCCATACCCGCGCGGCTGATGACAAGGTCTGCGGCGGCATAGGCGGAGGGGAGGCCGTCGGTGAGGAGTTCGAAGGGGCGGTAATGAACATCCGAATACTCCGAATGCCGGATCCGAATGTTCCGAATATTCGGATCATTCGGATGAAATTCGTGGCATTCGGATGTTCCTCCCTTCCCCCTCCCCATCACATGGATCACATCCGCGTGGGGGGTGAGGAGAGAAAGGGAGGATGACACGAGCTCGTTCAACGCCTGTGCGCCGGTGCCGCCGCCGAGGACGAGGAGGACGGGACGATCACCACTGAAACCGAAGTGACGCTTCGCCGCGCGCGGGTCAAGGTCGCGCGCGACGAGGATCGCTCGGCGCACGGGATTGCCGACAATCTCGACGGGTTTGCGTCCAAATGCATGCGCGCTGGCCGGAAACACCGCGGTGATGCGCGTTGCGAACGGTGCGACGAGGCGGTTCGCGAGCGATGACCGAACGTCGAGCTGATGGATGATGATCGGGATGCGCAAGAACGACGCCGCCCACATCACTGGCACTTGGACGAAACTTCCGGCGCCCACCACCACCGATGGTCGCCAACGGATGAACCGGACGAACGCGACACAAAACGCCCACTTCACCACGACGAGGTCGACGATATTCCGGAGATCCCAGTACCGTCGGAGTTTCCCGGCGGGAATGGGCCGGAATGGAATCCCCGCCGCCTCAACGAGCGCGCGCTCGGGTCCAGTGCGCGTCCCCCAGAAAAAGACACCGGGTGTTTTTCCGATGCCGAGAACACCCGGTGCCTTTTTCTCACGGAGCGTTTCCGCCACCGCGAGCAACGGCGTCACCGAACCCAATGTTCCACCACCGACGAAAAGGACGCGCATACGAAATGAGTGGTCGGTGAGTCATTGCTGCGCATCCAAGACGGGCGTGCAGACAAGCGTGTGCCATGGCATGAAGGAAACGACCGTATCATCCACACGCGCCTCCATGGGCTCGCCCCGATGAATGAGGTAGGAACGCGGAGGGTGGTACTGCGCAATGAAACTCCGGAGCGATCGTCCGACCGTCGCGGAACGCAGCACGGAATCCTTCACTTCCACCGGCACGAGCACGTCGCCGCGCGCGAGCACGAAGTCCACCTCGGCGCCGTCCTTCGTCCGCCAGAAGTAGAGGCGCGCGTACGCTCGCTCTGCCTGCTCGTCGAGCACGCGGTGGACGAAATTCTCGAACGCGAACCCGTTCCCCTGCCCGATCGTCGGCAGGCCGTAGGCATCCGCAGCGTGGCTCCGCATCCCGAGGTCGCAGAAGTAGTACACGGGTGACTTGCGGATCTCCTTCCGCGCGTTCCGGAAGAATGGTGGCACCCGGCGAGCGATGAACGTCTGCTCGATGTAGTGGAGGTACTGCTGCGCCGTGCGCGGTGCGATCCCGATGGTCTGCGCGAGCGCGGACATGTTCACCACTTGCCCGACCTCGCGCGCGAGGAGACGCACGAGCGAACCGAATGCTTCGTCCTTTGTCACCCCGAGGAGCACGGTAATGTCGCGCTCCATGTACGCGCGGACGATCTCCGCCATGATTGCGCGTTGCTCGTCGAGTCGCTCGGCAACCACGGCACGCGGGTACCCACCGCGGCTCACGTATTCCTCAAGGAGTGTGTCCGCGCGCACGCGGTCTGCAGCGAGGAATTCACTGATGCGCTCCCCGTATGCGTACGCGGTCCGGTACTGCGCGAACTCGAGAAACGAACACGTGGAGAGCTCGAAGGTCTGCTTGCGTCCGGCGAGGGACTCGTGCACCTTCGCCTTGAGCTCAATGCTCCCGGAACCAGACACGATGAATTTATAGGGAAGATGTTGGTCGTAGAGGCCCTTGAGGAACAATCCGGCATTCTCTTTACGCTGGATCTCATCGAGGAATACGTACCCATGCTCACGACCGATGGACGCTCGGATGGCTTGGAGGAGGCGCTCCTGCGATGCCATCACCGTGCGGTCGGCCTCGACGTCCACATTGAAAAACGCCGTGCGCGCTCCGGTAGTCTTGATCTCCGCTCGGAGTTGCTCCATGAGCGTCGTCTTGCCCGCCTGTCTCGGACCAACAATGACGCTCATCTCTTTCTGCGAGAGGTGCTCTTTGAGTTTCGCGTAGAGATCACGTTTGATCATGTACTTCTAGTATAGTCCGAGTATTCATGATGTCAAGGTGCGAATCCCACAAATCACAAACCTACCGCATCGTACGTGTTTGTCCGTCTGATGCCACAGAGCTCACGTTCTCCGCTCTGCGCGCTGCGTTCGCGAGAGGTTCACCACGATCCCCGCGGCGGCGAGCGAGACGACCATCGCGGTGCCGCCGTAGCTCACGAAGGGGAGCGGAAGGCCGGTGATCGGGAGGAGGCCGACCATCGCGCCAACATTCACGATGGACTGCGATCCCCACCATGCCGCGATGCCGATGAGGACGAGACGGTCGAATGCGTCCGTCGCCTCAAATGCGCTCCGGAGGACGCGCCACGTCACGTACGCGATAAGCCCGATGAACGCGAGCGAGAAGAGGAACCCGATCTCCTCCGCGATGATCGCGAAGATGGAGTCCGAGATCACCTCCGGGAGGAACGCGAACTTCTGCCGCGACCGACCGAGCCCCTGCCCGAACCACCCACCGGAACCGACGGCGAGGAGCGCCTGGTTTACCTGGTAGCCGATCCCCTGCGGATCGAGCTCCGGATGGAGGAAGACGGTGAGCCGCGCGATACGGTACGGCGCCGCGGCAATGAGCCCGCCGAGCGCCACACCGCCCGCGACGACCACAGCAACGAGCTGCGACCATGGCGTGCCGGCGGCGAACGCCAGGATGATGCCGATCGCTGCAATGATGACCATCGTCCCGACGTCCGGTTGCAGCGCGATGAGTCCGACGACGGTCCCGAACACCGCGAGAAAGGGGGCAAAGCCGAAGCTCCAGGATCGAATGTGAAACCACGGCGGACGCCGGACGGTCATCCACGCGGCGAGCGCGAGGATGAACCCGAGCTTCGCGATCTCCGCGGGCTGGAACGTGAGGGGCCCGATGCCAAGCCAGCTCCGTGTCCGACCGTACGTCACTGCAAGGCCAGGGATGAAGAGGAGCACGAGGAGGACGAGGCTCGCGAGAAATACCGGCACCGCAGCGCGTTGGAGCGCGGTCCGCCGCAGGCGAGCAGTGATGCCGAACGCGATGATCCCCGGGACGACGCCAGCGAGCGCCTGGTGCCAGAGGTAGTACGATCGGTTGTGAAACCGCTCGTACGCGAGCGGCGCGGAGGCCGATGAGAGGAAGATGAGCCCGAGCGCGACGAGGAGCCCGAGCGAAACGAGGAAGGAGGTGTCAGAGTTGGCGAGGAAACGCGGGAGTCTCATGCACCTCGGTCGAGCAGGAAGATGATGAGGCCGAGTACGGCGGTGACGCCTGAAATCACCCACGTCCTCATGACGATCTTCGGCTCCGGCCAGCCTGCGGCTTCCAGGTGGTGGTGGATCGGCGTGGAACGGAAGAGCTTGCGGCCGAACACGCGCTTCCAGAACATCTGGACGAGGACGGATGCAGACTCCACGGCGAATGGAAAACCGATGACGATGAGGAGGAGCGGCGCGTTCGTGAGGAGCGCGATGACCGCGAGTGCGATACCGAGCGCCATCGCGCCGGTATCGCCCATGAAGAACCTCGCCGGTGGAATGTTGAACCAGAGGAACGCGAGGAGCGAGCCCGTCAGGACGCCGGTGAGCGCCGCGAGGTCAGAACGACCCTGGAGGAATGCGATGGCGCCATAGGCGGCGAACGACGTGAGGAGCGTCCCGCCAGCGAGACCATCGAGCCCGTCCGTCTCATTCACCGAGAACGCGGTCGCGACGAGCAACGCGAATGCGAAGAGGCCGAAGCCCATCGGCCCGAGATCCGCGAGACCAACGAAGGGTACACGGAGCGTCGTCCATTCGAGCTTCGCGACGAACCACCACGCGCCAACCGCTGCGATCACGCTATACATGACGAGCCGGTGCCGCATGGCGAACCCGCCGCCGTGCGCACCGACGCGCAAGACGTTCAGGAGATCGTCACCGAGACCGACGAGCGCGGCGACGACGAGCGCACCGAGCGGGAGGAGCGTCTCGGAGCGCGTGAGGAAATCGAGATCGCGGAGGAACGGAACACCGAACGCATGCGCGGTTGCAAAGATCACGGCGAACGCGAGCGTCGTCACCCAGACGAGCAACCCACCCATCGTCGGCGTCCCCGCCTTGTGGCCATGGAGCGAGGCGTACACCGGCGCATCGGAGGCGAGCCGGATGCTCTTCCCGAGCTTGTATTTGTAGAGGATGCGCGTGAGGAGCGGCGTCCAGGATATCGTGACGACGAACGCGAGCGTGGTGAGGATGAGGATTTTGACAACTGGATCCATACTCACGTATTCACCTGCCACAGCAGGATGGAGCCGAGGAGCACGGCGAACTCGATGAGGACGTTCGCGGTGATGAGGAGAACGGATGCCGCTTCGGTGGCGAGGAGACGCGCGATGACGATGTTTGCGCCGAGGAGTACGGTCCCGGTTACTGGGAGTCGGAGGAGGTCCTTCCAGTCCCCGAGCGCGTCAATGCCGAAGGTCGTCGTGTAGTGGATGACGATCGCATCGGGGCCCGGGAGACTTGGGATGCCGAGGATCACGATCCACGCCCCGAGATTGAGCGCGGTCGCCACGATGGTACACCAGCGCAGGAACGGGGATGCGAGCAGTGGATCGCGGAAGGTGATGATGGGCGTCGTGAGTTGCAATCGCCGCACAGGTCTCTAGCGTAGCACGTGGTATACTCGGGGAGAACATCCGAATGATGCGAATGCCGGATCCGAATGCTCCAAATATTCGGATCATTCGGATGGAATTCGAAGCATTCGGATGTTCCCACCTATGCTCTCGGATGCCTTCATCGAACAGACCGTCCGCGGCGCGAAACTCGTCCCTGATGACACACTCACCGGCGCGATCGATGCTGCGCGGCAAGCGGGGCAACCGCTCGCGGATGTCCTCCTCGCCCGGAAGCTCGTGGGTGAGCGCGTGCTCTACGAGGCCGCCGCCGCAGCGATGGACGTCCCGTTCGTGGACCTCCGTGATCACGCGATCCCACCGGAGGTCCTCCACCGCATCTCCGCCCCGCTCGCCATGAACCGGCGGGTCATTGCGTACGATGGGGACGACCACACCCTCCGCGTCGCCATGGAGGATCCCGATGACCTCGATACCATCGAGCTCCTCCGGCGCGCAACCGACCTCGAGGTCGCGCCCGCGCTCGCGACGCCGCAGGCGATCATGGAAACCGTTCGCTTGTACCACGCGGATGTCGCGGAAACTGTGGAATCGCTCGCCGCGCTCTCGACCCAACCGGAACCGCGACCAGAGCGGGTCGAGGATCGCGACCTCCACCGCCGAGCCGAGGAGGCCCCGATCGTCCGCATCGTTGATACACTCCTCCAGCATGCGATCAGCCGGCAGGCGTCCGACATCCATATCGAACCGACGGAAGAGGGCGTGGTCGTCCGCTACCGCATTGATGGCGTCCTCCAACCGACGACGACGCTCCCGCGCTCGGCAGCCGCCGGACTCATCGCGCGCATCAAAATCCTCGCGAACCTCAAGATTGACGAGCACCGCCTCCCACAGGACGGACGGTTCAAGGTGACGACACCGAACGAACGCATCGCGGTTCGCGTCGCCATGATGCCAGTGTACGACGGTGAGAAGGCGGTCCTCCGCATCCTCCGCGAGACGGGGAAGTCGCTCACGCTCGCGGAGCTCGGGGTCCGGGCGACGGCACTCGGCGATACCGCGCCGCTCGCGATCCTCGAGCGGAACATGCGGAAGCCACACGGCATCATCTTCGTGACGGGGCCGACGGGCTCCGGCAAGACGACGACGCTCTACGCGATGATGAACACGCTGAACCGACCGGGCGTAAACATCGCGACGATCGAAGACCCCATCGAGTACCGGATGCCCGGCATCAACCAGTCACAAGTGCAGCCGAAGATCGGATTCACGTTCGCGACCGGGCTCCGGTCGCTCCTGAGGCAGGATCCGAACATCATCATGGTCGGGGAGATCCGCGATGCAGAGACCGCGGACATTGCGGTGAACGCCGCGCTCACCGGCCACCTCGTGCTCGCGACGCTCCACACGAACGATGCGGCGACCTCCCTCACGCGGCTGCAAGAGATGGGGGTGCCGACGTTCCTCGTCGCCTCGACCATCAACTGCATTATCGCGCAGCGGCTCGTGCGGAAGCTCTGCGAGCCCTGTCGGAAACGCGTGGCACTCTCCGCGGACATTCGCGCACAGCTCGAGACGCGCGGAATGGAGACGGAGGAGGCGCTCAAGAGGATCGGCAGCGGAAAGGGAAGAAAGGGGCGGAGTACGTCGTCACTCGATGGGCTCGAGGTGTGGGAGCGGACCACATGTGCGGAGTGTGCGAGTGGCTACCGCGGCCGCGTCGGCATCTTCGAGGTGCTTGAGGTGACGCCAACCATTTCGGAGCTCATCCAGGCTCGGGCGAACCGCGACGCGATCCACGCGCAGGCGGTTGCCGAAGGCATGGCGACGATGTTCGTCGACGGGATCCTCAAAGCGATGGAGGGAGTCACCACCATCGAGGAAGTCTTACGGGTGACGCGGGAGTAATCGGAAATTTCTAATTACTAATTTCTACCTAGATCCTGCGTGATCTCAACGAAATAATCAGGAAATGGTGGT
>CAZPCZ010000045.1:0-11150 GCA_964585225.1 uncultured Gammaproteobacteria bacterium | reverse complement strand
GGTGCCGGTCGTCGAGATGACGAGGTCTACCGACGATGGCCGCATCGGCTTCAGGCCCGTCGCCTTGGCATCGTACGGGTCCAAGAGCACGGTGTACTCCCGCGGCCCAATCTTCCCACTCAACCGGATACAAGCATCACCGTGGTACTGGATGGTCATAGACGGTCGTAACGGATACCCACAGATCGAAAACGGATGGTCACGGATCACGGATACCGCACCGCGACTGGACCATCCCACTACCCCAATCGTACCGTCCCTGGTGGTTGTTGACAACCACGCCGAACCGTGGTAGGTTGGATCGTTGCGGCATTTCCGCCGTGACGGCCCGCCTACGCATGGTGCTTCGGCGGACAAGAAGGGATGGTCCCTTCACAACCTGACGCAAGCCGCGCACCGCGCCGCTTGCAACCCGCTGTATGAGTTTATGCTGAGGGCGAAGCCCGAAGCATCTCGCCATCCGGAACGCGGTACGGCAACGTATCGACTCCGTACCATGACGAGATCCGTGCGCCCCAACTCGAACGTCGGGGCTCAGGATGAACTTGTATGGCCGGAAAGGAGAAGACCGATGGAAATGCAAGAGAGCTCGAGAGACCCCAACAACCTGGCGGAGCACGTGGCGATCCCGTACGGCGGGTGGAAGCTCGCCGGAGGCATCGCCATCCACCTCTGGCTCATCCTCTGCGCATGGGCGCTGAGCCGTTACGCGGCGACGGAGCTCGAGCGCATCACCACCGTGAGCTGGGCGTACCTGACCGGCGGCGGGATCTTCACGATCGCGCTCATGCTGATGAATCTCACGCTGCTCTTCCGGCAGCGCGAGTGGCTCGCGCGGTACTGGCGCCGCAACGTCCGCGGGTACGTCGTGATCTATCGGACCAAGGAGGACATCCCCTGGTGTTCAACCATTGCGATCCGCGGAGACGAGGTCATCAGCCGAATCATCAGCGCACATCAGTTCGTCATCCTCTGGCCGCTCGGCGGGTGGTTCCACCGGCCGACGGTGTGGTGGCGCGCGAGGCGGTCGGGGTGGACGGTCGAGCGGACGGGCAAACACTTCCTGAACGCGACCGTACGGGTAACGGACACGAACGGCAACTCGCTTCGGTTCGAGTCGCTCAGGGACGCGATGACGATCATCGCAAGGCGGCTCGAGTACGCGAAGATGCATTCCACTGATGACGGCGCTCCGGATAATCCGATACCGTTCACATGGGAGAGTGCGTTCTGGGACATGCAAGCCGAGCTGCATGACACGCGGCACGAGCGTGAGGATCTCAAGCGGCGTCTCTCCCCCTTCTTCAACCCGCCGGGACAGGTGCCGACGGACCGGCCGTTCGTCGAGTTCGCGGCGGAGCAGGTGCGGCGACGTGTCGCGGAGCGCGATGCGGCACGCGGGGAAGTGGATCGCCACGTTCAGGGGTTCCTCCCCGCAGCGGTCGCGGACCGCGACAAGGCGCGTGGCGAGCGGGACGAGGCGCGCGAGGAGTACGACAAGGCGGTGATCTTCGTTGGCGGCATTGCTGACGAACTCGAGGCGACCAGCCGCCTCTCGCAGTCGCTCGAAAGCCTCCGCGTGCTCGACCGCATCCACAACTGGCTCTGCTGGGCCTACCAAGGGAAGGATCGGCACGCGGACGCGCAGGCGAAGCTCGCGCTCGTGAGGGAGAAGCTTGTCGAGAAGCAGAAGGCCGACCGTCGGCGCCACGGGCGGAAGGCGGGCACGGCGGCGGCGGGGACGTAACTCCCCCCTCGCCCCCTCTTGCCTCAAACGGGGGGAACACGACACGAAACCATGAAGCCCTCGGCACGAGCCGGGGGCTTCATCCTTTTGTTTCGCTACCGTGACGCGAGTATTTACGCCATCGTCCGGGGAGCGACGCGGCGGCCTCGGCGCACGTGCACGTAGCGCCGAACCGGAGCGGCGCGACGGAACTCGTTGAGTGAGCACTCCATGATGTCGATGTTCACCGGAATGCCACCCGCGTCGTAATCAACGACGACGTTCCCATGGACGTCGGAATTCACGCTTCGTCGAGGCGAAACGCGAATCGAGAGAATGCGAGACCCCGGATCGTAACGGACGACTGGCGGCTTCGATTGGATCCTCATGGATACTTTGCACGTTCCCGCATCCGTATCTTGGCGTGTGGCGAGAAATGAACGCGCACAAAAGATGGGGGCAAGCTTGCACTTAACATAGCACGTCGCCCTGGTGCCAGCAAATTGCTCACGTCGTTGACGCTGTGCGAACCGTCGGGGTACGGTAGGGTTCTCCGTTCTTCAGTTTCGATTCCATGGCTCAAACTACTTCCGACATTGCGAACGGTGCGTACCTGAAGTGGAAGGGCGACATCGTCGTCGTCACCGAGTTCCAGCACGTGAACCCCGGGAAGGGGTCTGCGTTCGTGCGCGCGCGGCTGAAATCGCTGACGAACGGTAAGGTCGTCGAGCAGACGTGGAAGGCGGGCGAGGAGCTCGAGTTCGTGGAGGTGCAGAAGCGAAAGATGCAGTATCTTTACTCGGACCCCACCGGATTCGCGTTCATGGACCAGGAGACATTTGATCAGGTGACGGTGAACCGCGTCGTCCTTGAGGATCGCGCAGGGTATTTAAAGGAGGGACTCGAGGTGCATGTCGTGCTCCATGACGGCACACCGATCGCCGTCGAGCTCCCGAAGAAGGTGGCGCTGAAGGTGACGGAAGCGTTCGACGCGATCCGTGGAGACACGAGCGGGAACGTCACGAAAGAGGTGACGCTCGAGACCGGCCTCACGGCCCGCGTGCCCATGTTCATCAAGCAGGGGGAGTCCATCGTCCTCAACACCGACTCCGGCGCGTACGTGGAGCGAGCGTGAAGTGAATCGCATGAGGAAGACCCCGTTCCGATGCTCGGAGCGGGGTCTCGCGTTGGTCGGTTGGCTACCGCTGCTCCTGGCGTTCGTACACGGCGTAGCCGAGACGCGGGGCGAGGAAGCCGTTGTCGTGGTCCACGCCGAGGATCCCGGCGGCGAAGCCCATCGGGATCTTCGACTCGGGCGTCACGACGCCGTCCGGCGCGTACGTCCACGTCGCCGGCACCGTGCTCACGTGCGCGGGGAACTCGTTGGTGTGGAAGCCGCCGAACGACGACCTCGCACTCTTGCGCCAGTCGAACGTGCGCTTGGGCGAGAAACCGCCCCTGTTCGGGGTGTGCGCGAAGAACGTGGTGATCCAGCCGTTCACGTACGGCCCGCCGGAGCCGCCGCCGAACTTGTACAGCGACGTCCAGAACTCCGGGTTGGGGTTCTCGCCTGCCGCGGTGGCCGCGATCTCCTTGAGCACCGGGACGAGGTCCGTGAAGTACGGCCGGAGCTCGGGGAACGCTTCCGCGAGCGCGGACGCGGACTGGACGAGCGTGCGCCAGTCCTCCGGCGTGCCTTCGAGTCGCACGGCCGGGATCCCGCACAGCGTCGAGAATCCGAACTCGTAGTACTTGGACACGACGTCCATGAAGGCGACGAGGACGGCGACTTCGCTCTCCGGGGTCGTCGTGGAGAACTTCGGCAGGAAGAGTCCGAGGGTTGGCGCGGGCACGTGCTCCGCGAGCGGCTTGCGAAACATGCCGAGGAGCCGGCCCCAGTCGTTCTGGTCGCTCCCGTACACGAGCGAGTTGTCGCGGACGTCGATCTCCACCTTCTCGCCCGGCTTCGCGGTGAACCACTTCGCGTGGGCCTGCGGGTCCTGCTTCACGTGGATCGCCACCTCGTGGCAGATCGCGTACCAGAGGACCTCGGGCGCGAGCGAGAGCGGAAGGTGCTCGCCGAACGCGCGGTGCGCCGCCTGGATGAGGAGGCTCACGGTCGCGACGGGGTACTCGCCCTTCCGGCGGCCCGCGAGCCGCTCGAACTCGGCGCGCGGCGAGGTGCCTGCGGGTGGGTGGGGCACCTGCGCGATATCGGTTCGACTCGCGTGGTGGACGCGCTTCGGCTTGCCGAGCGCTGCCTCGAGGAACACCGCGTTCGGAACGACCGCGATGGTGGGATGCCGACGTTCGATCCCGGGAACTTCGACGATGCGCATGACGTTTCCCTCGTTCTTTCCTGTGGGTGGTGAGTTGGGAACGGACGAACGTGCACACCGAGACCATATCAGATGCCGGGAGAGGGGTCAAGCATGGCATCGGGGTGTCGGCCCTCGGACGAACGACGCCGCTTGACGACCGTGCGCATGTGCGCTACGGTGGACGCTGTCCTTTCCGTACACGCTCCGAGGGAGCCAAGGAGGTCACCGCGATGCGCGGATTCCAGATGTACGTGCAGTCCACGTCGAAGCCGATCAAGACCATCACGCACGTGCGGCTGTTCCTCGCCGCGATGGTCATGCAGGCGCGGAAGCAGCAGCGTCTCGACCTCAAGCAGGACGACTGCGAAGGTCGCGTGACGACGACCTTCGAGAGCGCGAACATCGGTGGCATCGCCGGCACGCTCTACGAAGCGGAGCTCGATGCCGAGGAAGGGTCGACGCACGTGACGTTCATCGTCCGAGAGATCGATCTCGATGAAGCGATCGTCCTGATCACGTCCGGCGCGTCCATGATCGACCTCTTCCCGTACCTCGACGAGGGGGAGACGGAGGCGGTCGAGGACGATCGGATGCAGTGGAACTGAGCGACGACACCCCCTCCCCCGCGCTTCGGCGGGCAGGCGCTCCCCCTCAGAACGAGGGGGAGGGTCCACGAACATGACGACGGAGACGGCCCACCGGTGGGCCGTCTCTTCCATTGCGATTGCGTTCACTGGAGCTCGATCGCGTCTCCTTCGTTCGGGCGGTCGACGCGGAGATCCGGATGTGCGCGAGCGATCGCATCGCGGAGCGCATCTGCGGCCGCGACTTCTCCGTGGACGACGATCGCGTGCCGGAGCCCTTGGAATTGTCCGAGCCAGGAGAGGAGCTGATCGCGGTCGGCATGGGCGGAGAACTCATCGAACGCGATGACCTCCGCGCGGACGGGGTACACGCCGTCGTGGAGCTTCACCTCCTTCGCACCATCGAGGATCGCGCGCCCGGTCGTCCCCTCGGCTTGGTAGCCGACAACAAGGATCGCGTTGCGCGGGTCCACGATCGCGTGCCGGAGGTGGTGGACGACGCGGCCGCCGGTCATCATGCCGGAGGCGGAGATGACGATGAGCGGGCCGTGGAGCCGGTTGATTGCTTGGGACTCCTCCGCGCTCCGCGTGTACGTGAGGTCCGGGTACGCGAGCGGGGAGTCCTGCGGTCCAGAAAAGTCACTCCACGTGTGGGCGTCGTACTCATTGCGATGGCGCTCGAAGATCTCCGTGATCCGCGTCGCGAGCGGAGAGTCGACGACCACCGGTATAGCTGGGATCTCCCCCGCGAGGCGGAGTTTGTGGAGGAGGTAGACGAGCAATTGCGTGCGGCCGAGGGAAAATGCGGGGACGATGAGCTTGCCTTTTCGTTTGGCCACCGCCCGCACCGTCGCCGCGAACCGAGCGATCGCCTCGCCGAACGATGGATGGACGGTGTCGCCGTACGTGCTCTCGACGAGCACGGTGTCAATGGGATCATCCGGAACATCGGGGTCGTAGAGGAGCGGCATCCCGGGCGCGCCGAGGTCGCCGGAGAACGCGATGCGATGCGGTCGCGCGCCGCTCGTAACCTCGAGCACCGGCACCGCAGAGCCAAGGATGTGGCCGGCGTCGTACAATTTCAGGCGGACGCCAGTGCCGATGTCATGCCAACGACCGTTCCGACGCGTGTACGGAACTTCAACGAACCGTTCGACGACCGCCGGAATGTCCTTGCGCGTGAAGAGCGGCTCGCCGACGGCGTCCTGCTCGGCGATGTGTGCGGCGTCGAGGAGGATCTGCTCGGCAATGTCCCGCGTCGGCCGCGTTGCGTAGATGGGACCCGCGAACCCGCGCTTCACGAGGAGCGGGAGCTGGCCCGAGTGGTCCGCGTGCGCGTGTGAGAGGACGACGGCATCAACCGTCTTCGGATCGAACGCGAAGTCACGGTTCTTTCCCTGGATCTCCGGTGGACCCTGGAACATCCCGCAGTCGAGGAGGATGCGGGTCTTTCCAGTATCGACGAGGTGCTTCGATCCGGTGACGCCGCCGGCAGCGCCGTAGCAGGTGATGTGCATGTACGTGCAGTATACCGAATCCCCTCGATGGGTATCGAGGGGAATTCGTACGCCTGTCCTTTACAGCTTCTTTTCCGGCGCAGCGGGAACCTCGCGCTTCCCGGCCATGAGCGCGTACGCGCCGCCGCCACCCATCGCGAGGGCAAACGTGATGCCGAAGAGCGCGAGCTCGAGGTCACCCTTCGGGAGCCGCGCCTTGCTCGCGAGGAGGAACGCGACCGCCATCTCGATTGCGAGGAGCAGCGCGAGCGGCCGCGTCGCGATGCCGAGGAGCAGGCCAAGCCCACCAACGAGCTCGAGGAGCCCCACCACCCACGCGAGGAGTCCGGCTGCCGGGACGCCTAAGGTCCCGAGGAAGCCGGTGAATCCCGCGATGCCGACCGCCGCGGGACCGCCCCCGAACACTTTGCCCCATCCGTGGATGATGAAGATGAGGCCTGCGACGATGCGGAGCACGAGGAGCGCCTTGTCGACGCACTTCGTCGAGCAGCAACTCGCGAGCCCACAGCCCATGAATTTACCCATACTTCAAGTTCATCCTGAGGTCCGATAGCCATCGGACCGAAGGATCTCACGTACGGATCGTACCGACCTTTATGGCGTGAGTATAGCAGATCGTCATCCCACGATGCATGGTACGATGCCCCCGTATGCCGCAACGTCAATGGTTCCCCCTCCGTACCTTCCGCGCGATCTACCGCCGCGTTCCGCGATTGTGTGTTGAGGTTGTCCTCCGCACGCCGGCCAGCGTCGTGCTCACGAAGCGGGACATCGTCCCGTGGAAGGGGCAGTGGCATCTCCCGGGTGGAACCGTGCGTATGCGCGAGACACTCGCACACGCGGTTACCCGCATTGCAATGGAGGAGCTCGGCCTCCGCGTCCGCATCGTGCGCGTCCTCGGCACCATCGAGTACCTCCACGCAGAACGTTGGTACGGACATCCTGTGAGCGTCGCGTTCCTCGTGCGGCGGGTGAGCGGGAAGCTCCGTGGCTCCCCGCAGGGTCGGGAGGTCGGCACGTTCGCGAAGCTCCCCAAGCCCATGATCCGCGAGCAGCGGCAGTTCCTCATGCGAGAGTTCGGGATGCGGTGAGCTATCTCCCCTGTGGCACTGTCCAACATCGAATGTGAGACAGGGAACGCCCCGCTCCGATGGCATCGGAGCAGGGCTGTACGTTCGCTCACCGACTGAGGTCGTAACGCTTCCGGAACTCCGCGAGGAGATCGCGCTTCGCTTCGTCCGAGAGCGGACGGAGTTCGCGTGGTGGCTTCGGGCTCCAGCGTTCCCACGGCTTTCCGGTCACCATGAGCGAGAGCGCAGGACCACCGAGCGGCCGCACCCAGTGCCAGCCGTCAGCCTCGACCATCTCGTACGTCGCGCCTGCTGGTAGCACGAGCGTCGCCGCGATGAGCGGTGCAACTTCACCCGCGCCGTACCCAACGGCCATCTCGTACGAGCCTGCGGCGATCTTCACCGCTGACGGCCATGGGTGCGGGTGGAACAGTGCGGCGCCGGGCTCACACGGATGAATCCGGTGGAGGTATACGCGGTACCCGTCAATGTCGCGGTACAACCGCTCAACCCGAGGCGGTTCGTAGTCCACATCGAGCGACTGCCACGCACCCTCATCCGCGAGCAGCTGTGGCAGCTCACGTTCGATGGCAGCGAGCACATCAAGCATTTTCCCCGTGCACATGGCGCTTCTCCTCTATTCTCATATTCGTGCGAATAAGAGAATGGTTGTATTGGGATGATCCACGGTGATGGATGAGCAATCCGCAGTTCAGCTGTGGAGATCTTCATCGCCATCATCGACGTCATGTGATCGTGCGAATGTTCGCCAATGCCGCTGCCGTCCGAGGTATTCCTGGTAGTGCGCGCCCGCGATGTCATCGTCATCGAGATCGTGAGATCGCGAGTGGACCAGGCGCGGTGCATGGACGAGCACAGGGACGTGCGCAACTGCGAGCGGTGCTCCGCAACACGGGCAGTACAATCTTGGAAAATCGTTCGCCATGTCGTGCTCCGTAGTGGGTTGTGAAGGGCCTGTCCCGCACCAACGCGTGCGAGCTTTGGTATGGGATTCACGCCCCAACCGTACCGTGGTTTGACGAGCTGTTCAATGTGTCGTACAGTAGAGACAACAAGCAGAATTTCTGGCTCAGTAGAGTGAATTCTAAAAATTTTTTGATAACCCAGCATCATCGGTTATCAAAGGAGTATGCTATCGAAGGATTTTATTTCCATCGTTGAGCTCGCTCAACTCCTCGGGATCAGCCGCGTCGCGGTTTTGAAGCGCGTAAAGCGGGGCGGGATCCCCGCACTGCGCATCGGTCGCGCGTACCGGATCGCCCGGGCGAGCCTCCCGAACATCCTCGGGATCGCGGTTCCTCGCCGCCGGCGACAGATGCTCGAGCATGCGGCTGAACGCGCGCTCCGGGAGTACCGTGAGACATTCAAACTCCTCGGACGTGAATGATCGTGCTTGCGCTATGCGCCCCCTCTCGGTTGCCGATGTGGAGCTCATTGCCTTCCGTCTCGCGCGCGAGCACCTCACATGGGATGAGCCGATCCCGGATTTCGGGACGCGAACGCCGCACGCGCTCGAGCGATGCCTCATCACTCCATTTCAGTCCTTCGGGGGGCGTCAGCTCTACCGCGGACTCACGGGGAAAGCGGCGATGCTCTTCTACCTCCTCATCAAGAACCACCCGTTCCTGAACGGAAACAAGCGCATCGCGGTCATGGCGCTGCTCGTGTTCCTCGCGGTGCACGGGAGGTGGCTCCGCGTCGATCCACAGGAGCTCTACCGCTTCGCAGTGTGGGTCGCACAGAGTAACCCACGCGTGAAGGACGCAACGGTCGCCGCGATCGAGCAATTCCTGCGGGTGTACTCCGTGCGTCGGTAGACGTTACCGGCATGTTCTCTCGTCAGCTCCAGCAACTCGGGCTCCCGGATGATGAGGCGCGGATCCTCGGCGTGCTCTATGAGCAGTCGCCGGTGGGGGCGTCGTGCATCGCGAAGAAGCTCGACCTCTCGCGTTCGACGGTGTACACCGCAATCGCGTCACTCACCGCAAAGGGGCTCCTCGCAACGACGTACAAGAACGAGGTGAAGCAGTTCGTGCCTGCGGGCCCTGAGACGCTTGAGCGGATGGTGCGCTTCGAGCGAAAGCGCCTCGAGGAGAAGGAGCGGCTCGTTGAGGATCTCAAAGGGCACCTCGCAGCCGCGCGGCAGCCAGATGTTCATGTCCCGCAGGTCATGCTCTTTGAGGGCGTCGAAGGCCTGAAGCGTATCTACCTCTCCATGCTCCGAGATGCGCGGGAGGAGACCACGATATCCATGCTCCGCGACGAGTTCATCTGGCGGGACGAGTGGGCGTTCACGTGGGAGGCCGAGTGGCAAGAGCGCGTACGTCGATGGAAGGCTGAGAAGCGCTTGCGGACGAAGCTCCTCGTGAACCCATCGGCGCTCGAGAGACGGAAGGCCGCGCTCTACCACACGCGCGAAGGACTCGAGTTTCGGTACCTTTCCGCCACCCACGCGGTCGATCGTTTCGCGCTCTACATCATCGGGGACACCGCGGCGATCATGTCGTTCGAAACCGGTAACCTCATCGGGATCAAAGTTGTAAACGCCCACCTCGCGGAGAACTTCACGAGGATGTTCGACGGACTCTGGAGCATCTCCGCGCCACAGCGGAAGAACAAGGAGGCGTAATCGCGTCAACGCACCATTCTCCTATTCGTGCGAATAGGAGAATGGTATTGTCGATGAGTGGGAGACGAGAAACGCCCGGCCCCTGAGAGGGCCGGGCGATCGTGTCGGTGGGCCAAGGACGCGGCGCGTCCGCAGTGGCGTCGATCCTTCACTCGTACCGCACCTGTTGGACGAGGTTCGCGAGGTGCTCGCCGGACATCTTTCCATTCGGCAGGAGCACATCCGGTCGAAGCTCGGTGAAGAAGACGCTCGCGATGCGGCCGGTGGTACTCCCGACGACGCGGTGGCGGGGCGCCACGAGCTGCTCCGGTGCGTACATGCGGAGCGTGGATCCGACGCCGAGGATCACGGACCCCACGGGATTCCACGCATCGTGCCATGCGCCGCGTAGTTTCATCTGGAGCCCGGCATGTGCGCCGCCGAGGTATGCGGTGAAGAGTCCGAAGTCCTGGTGTGACGGGAAGAGCACGTCCCATCGCGACGCGTGCGCATTCAGGTACTGGCTCGTCCGTAGCATGTGTTCGCCGCCGACCGCGGTGGATGCGAGTGCGGTCCCGAATAGGCGGTCGGTGATCGCGAGCGCTTCGAGCGATATCTCCCAGAGGCGTCCGTACATTCCGGTCGCCTCAGCGAGGAAGTCGAAGAGCTCCGGCGCGAGTCGTGTGGCTTCCGGACGTACGTCGTAGAAGTGCCGGAGCGGATCCGGTCCATGCCCGCGCACACCTTCGATGTTCGGCGGGGTGTAGCCACCTCCTCCTCCGCGGCGTCGAGAGTGCTCCTTCACGTCGGCCGAGACCTCGAACGCGCGGGTGGCGACGGTGAGGAAGCGCTCGACGAGATGTGGTGCGATGGCATCCGAGATGCGGATCGCGCCATGCTCGTGGAGCGCTCCGGTGAACACGTCCGTTGTGACGTCACGCAATCGAGGGACGGTCGGGATGAGCGATGCCGTGTCGTCCGTCGCATGGTCTTGCCATTGGCGTGGCGCTCGTTGGACGCCGTGCACATCCAAGGATGCGAGGAGTTCCGCGACGGTGCGGTTGCGAATCGGGTGCCAGAGCTCCGGCACGAGGTCGCAGAGCGGCTGGAGCACGAATGCACGTTCGTGCCAGCGCGGGTGCGGGAGCGTGAGTTCGTCACTCGAGCGGATCAGCCCATCCATGTGGAGGAGGTCGAGATCAATCTCACGCGGCCCCCACCGTTCGCGCGGCTGTCGGCCGAGCTCCCGCTCGATGTGCTTCAGGGCCCGCAAGAGTTCTTCCGGTTCGAGCGTTGCATCGCC
>CAZPCZ010000044.1:0-11317 GCA_964585225.1 uncultured Gammaproteobacteria bacterium | reverse complement strand
CCGCCGAAGGTGGGTTGACGGGCGGAACGTGATCAGCTAGAGTGGGCTAGCGGTGAGAACCGCTAGCCCATTTCCATACCCACCCGATGTGTCGTCTCGAGTCGAGCCGAGAGACCTCACACCACGATGTGAGATTCCTCGTCACTTCGTTCCTCGGAATGACACGAGGGCAACCCAGGAGGCAACCCATGGCCACCAGCACCGCTGCAGACCGTGCGGCGTCGGTGGCGCTCGTCCGCCACGACCCGCGCCCGTTCCTCGCGCAAGCGATCGACCGCTGCCTCGAGTCCGACACGTGGAACGTCGCGGACGTCGAGGCGTTCACCATCGATGTCGTGAACATGGCGTTCCGCTACCTCGCGAAGGTGCAGCAGGACATCCGTGACCTCGACGCGGTCGGCAACGCCGCCGATGCGGTCATCATGCACATCGACGACGGACTCCAAACGCTCGCCCAGGGAGACGTCGAACGTGCCGCTGCGCTCCTCGCAGGCGAGGGGCAGCCGCTCCTCGGTGCGTTCCGAACGTCCTGGGGTGAGCTCGAGCGGCTCCGAGGGGAGGCGAGAGCGTTCCACGGCGACCTCCGGAACATCTCCGTCGGACCACCTGGTCACGCGGTTGTGCTCCACCCGATTCCGCACCAGCTGCTCGCGTTCGGGAGCGATCGCGGACTCGAGGACTACACCGATGCCGCACTCCTCGACGCGTGGCGCCACGGCGGTTCGGTTGCGGTGCTCCGCGAACGACTCCGTGCGGGCATCGCGCTCGCTGCTCGGCAGTACGCCGTGCTGAAGCTCCTCCCATTCGGTGAGGTGACCGCTCGCTGGCGTACCCTCCTCATCGCGGATGGGACGTTCGGCATCGGGAACCACGACGGCGTCGCGTACGATATCGGGTGGACGAGCGCGTTCATCCGTGCGGTCACGCGCGGGGACGTCGGGCTCGTCGTCACCGCGGATGACCTCGTGCGGTTCCTCACGGACCACCTCCGCACCGAGGAGGAGGAAGGAGAGGAGTATACGGTCGTGAGCGCAGAGGCGCTGGAGATCGCGGCGCGCGTGCTCATACCCTCACTCTCTTCAGCGCTCGGTCGTGCGGCAGACGACGATGTCCGCTACGCCCTCGCGCACGCTGGGCACGTCATCGAAGCAGCGAAGAAGCTTGGGATCGAGGATGGTATCGCCCCGAGGGCTGGCGCGTGGTTCGCGCAGTGGGCGACGAACGCGGTGTTCCTCGCCGTGGATCCAGCGGAGCACACGCGAGCGGTTGAAGCGATCATCGGCCCGATGGGGCAAGATGAACTCGTCGAGCGGTTCGAGGGGACGGTCGTATCGGTGAGCGCGAAAGAGCGCGAGGAGATGCTTCGGCAGCTCAACGTCGCACGGCTCCCGATCACGGACGTCGCTCGTCTCATCGAAGCGGCACCGAAGCGCGCGGAGGCCATCCTCCGGGCAGCGAAGCTCTCCGAGCGTCCACCGGAGGACATCGAGGTGTTCGCGACGGGCGACTTTGCGTCGGAATCCGATCGCCACCTCGTCGCGAAGGCGATCCTTCGATCGCGCGGAGACCTCTCGTTCCTGTCCGACAACGCGGTGTTCGCGCTCCTCCTCAACCTCCCGCCAACGTCGGAGTCCCTGCGTGCGCTCATCGCGAGGGCCCGCGTGACCCCGGAGCGACTCCTCAAGTCGTTCCGCGATGCTGATGACCGCGACGTACGTCAGGACTGGGTGCGACTCGCGGTCGTCTCACCGGGGCACCTCGTGTACCTCATTGGAGACGTCCAAGAGGTCCCGAACCTCGCGCGCGATGTCGCGGAGGCCTTTCGTGGGAAGTTCGGTGACGTCGATTGTACCTTCATCCCGCCAGGGGCAACCGCGAGCTGCTTCCTCGAAATCGAGCGCGTCGTACGTGCGGGATCGCGCCGTTGGCGAAAGCGGGCACTCCTGAGCGAGCGCGGGGAGCCGATCCTCATCGACCCAGACCTCCGCTGGCTCTGGCCGAAGCTTCCGGCGCACCAGACGGATGCGGTCCGCAAGGCATTCCGGAAGGCCAGCCGCTCGGACGAACGTGTTCGCACGCGAGCGAAGCCCGCCGCGCGGCCGAAGCCCGCGAAGCGTCCAAAAAAGAAGAAGCCGGTCCGAAGGCCATCTGACCGGACGACGCGACACTGACGCCGCTCCCGAACGGGGGCGGCGTTTCCTTTTTGCGCTGAACTGATTGAAAAATCACGAAGACACCCGAGCGATCCTTGACGGCTCTTCGTCCGTTGCTACGCTGTGGATAGCTACGTTTAGCACTCACGAGTCGAGAGTGCTAGCGAATTTTATTTGGGTAATACATACGGATGATGCGGATGCGCGATGCTGATATTGCGGATATGCGGATACCGATGATTGCATCCCCATACCTGCATATCTGCACATCCGCTACCATCCGCATATCTGTATTCCTCGGTATGCAGGTACGTCCACTCCACGACCATGTCGTCGTGAAGGCGCAGAAGGAAGAGACGCGGACGAAGTCCGGTATCGTCATCCCGGACACCGTGAAGGAGAAGCCCGAGCAGGGCAAGGTCATCGCGGTCGGCCCGGGAGAGGTGCTCTCGAGCGGGCAGCGGAGCCCGATGTCGGTGAAGGTCGGCGACATGGTGCTCTTCAAGAAGTACTCACCGGACGAGATCAAGGTCGGCGACGACGAGGTCCTCGTCATTCGTGAGAAGGACATCCTGGCGGTGATTGAATAATATACGGATGATGCGGATGGATCGCACCGATGATGCGGATATGCGGATACCGATGATTGCATCTCCGTATCTGCATATCTGCACATCCGCTACAATCCGCATATCTGTATTCATGCTATGCCAAAACTCATTCTCTACAGTGAACAGGCGCGGAGCGCGATCCGGCGCGGCGTCGACAAGCTCGCGAACGTCGTGACGGTCACGCTCGGGCCGAAGGGACGGAATGTCATCCTCGATAAGGGGTTCGGGTCGCCGGTGATCACGAAGGACGGCGTGACAGTCGCGAAGGAGATCGAGCTCGAGGACAAGTTTGAGAACGTCGGCGCAGACCTCGTGAAGGAGGTTGCGTCGAAGACGAACGACGTGAGCGGCGACGGAACGACGACCGCGACGCTCCTCGCGCAGGCGATCATTGGCGAGGGGCTGAAGAACGTCACCGCGGGCGCGAGCCCGATGGCGATCCGCCGCGGCATCGAGAAGGGCGTCGAAGCGGTCGTCGGGGCGTTGAAGTCCCGCATCTCGAAGCCGGTCACGGGCACCGGCGAGATTGCGAACGTCGCGGCGATCTCCGCGAACGATCCGGAGATCGGCAAGATCATCGCGGATGCGATGCGGGAAGTTGGTGAGAACGGCGTCATCACCGTCGAGGAGTCGCAGTCCTTCGGGATGGAGAAGGAAGTCGTGAAGGGCATGCGCTTCGACAAGGGGTACGTCTCGCCGTACATGATCACGAACGCGGAGCGGATGGAGTCCGAGTACAAGGACTGCCGCATCCTCATCACGGACAAGAAGATTTCCTCGATCCAGGACATCCTGCCGGTGCTCGAGAAGATCGCGGCGGAGGGGCGCAAGGAGATCGTCATCATCGCGGAGGACGTGGACGGCGAGGCACTCGCGACGCTCGTCGTGAACAAGCTCCGCGGGACGTTCCACGCGCTCGCGGTGAAAGCCCCGGGGTTCGGCGATCGCCGGAAGGAGATGCTCAAGGACATCGCGGTGCTCACGGGCGCGCGCGTCATCTCCGAGGAGATTGGTTTGAAGCTCGAATCGACCACGCTCCAGGACCTCGGCGAGGCGCGGCGCGTCGTCGCGACGAAGGAGCACACGACGATCGTCGAGGGCAAGGGAGATCCCAAGGCGGTCCAGGATCGCATCGCGGCGCTCAAGAAGGAGCTCGAGATGACGGATTCCGACTTCGACCGCGAGAAACTCGAGGAACGACTCGCGAAGCTCGCTGGCGGCGTCGGCGTCATCAAGGTCGGCGCGGCGACCGAGACGGAGATGAAGGAGAAGAAGCACCGGATCGAGGACGCGGTGCAGGCGACGAAGGCCGCGGTCGAGGAGGGGATCGTGCCGGGCGGCGGCGTTGCGTACCTCCGCGCGATTCCTGCGCTCGGGAGTGTGCAGGCGGCCGGCGACGAGCAGATCGGCGTCCAGATCCTCCGGCGCGCGCTCGAGTTCCCGACGCGGAAAATTGCGGAGAACGCCGGGAAGGACGGCGCGGTCGTCGCCGAGGAGGTGAAGCGGCGCGAGGGCAACATCGGCTACAACGCGGAAGGTGATCGGTACGAGGACCTCGTCGCAGCCGGCATCATTGATCCGACGAAGGTCGCGCGGACCGCACTCCAGAACGCCGCATCCATCGCCGCGCTCTTCCTCACGACGGAAGCCGTCGTGACCGAGAAGCCGAAGAAGGAGGAGGCGCCCGCGATGCCCGGTGGCGGTGGTATGGGCGATATGGGCGGCATGGGCGGGATGTATTGAGCTGCAAGTCCCGACGCGAAGGTCGGGACCCCGACACGGAGTCGTCGGGGCTGCAAGCCACGAAGGCCGGGCGAATGCCCGGCCTTCGTTGCGTTGCGCTCCTCCCCTTAGGGTAAGGGGAGGTTGGGAGGGGTTACGAACCTGACGGTAACTCCCCCTCGCCCCCTCTTACCCTAAGAGGGGGAATCGAATTTTTCTGTATGGGGGGGCTTGCGAGGATTTCGTGTCCATGTTAGGGTAATGCCGGAAGGAGGGTCCTTTCTCAATGGCATTCATTGCCCCGAAGTTCCGACGCGATTCGTGGTACGGGCAACTGTACCTGCGCGCGTACGGTGCGGACCGCGGGTGGCTCGTCCGCCTCAAGCGGCTGACGTTCTCGACCGGGTTCGACTACGCTCCATGCCCGGAGTTCTCAGCCGGCACCCCAGAGGCCGAGTTTCTCGGCCCCATGGTGGACTGGCGCCGTCGGACGGTCGAAGCGTACGACCGATCCCTCGTGTTCCTCATGGCGCCGCCACCGGTGCAGCCGTTCGTCGAGGATGGCCCGCCGTGCTCGATCTGCCCGACGTTCTGGAAGATCGTCTTCGCACTGCTCGTGTACTGCCCGATCGTCGCACTGCGCTGGGCCTGGCGCGTGTTCATGCATGCGCTCCGCGCGACGCTCGCGGCGATCGCCTCCGCGTTCCGGTGGACCAGGAAGCGCTACGGCCGCCCGCTCGCATGGACGACCGCCGGAGCGGCGATGCTCGCGATGTACGGCGGGCTCCTCTACGGCCTCTGGGCCGGATCGTCCGCGACTGCCGAGCACTGGCTGGTGACGGAGCCACGCGCCGAGGCGCAGTTGGCGGAAGCGCGGGAGCAGCTGGAACGAGAGCGCGAACAGCTTCGTCAGGACTCTCTCGCGCGGTGCACCAAGCAGATCCGAGCCGACGCGAAGTACGCCGCGCTCCGAACCACCCAGCCGGACGTGGAGTGTCCGTCCGCGTACCGATCCAGCCATGCCTCGCACGAGGAGTACGCACGGCAGTGCATCGGCAACGACGAGCGCCACCTCGCCGCGATCGAGGCAGTCGAGGGTGGCAGCCTCCGCTGCGCGACGGATGGTTGGGGTAACTCCACATTCGAGCGCCTGTTCTCAATTCCGGCAGAGCAGAAGGGGCTCGCGGCATGGCTCGCTGCAAAGCTCCGCGAGCGGTTCGCGGACGAGCTCAAGGTCGAGACCGCCGCGCGCGCGCGGCGGATCGCCGAGGCACGCAAGGAAGACGCAAAGGTCGTTGGTGTCGCGACCGCAGAGCTCGTCCTGATGCAGCATGATCCGACGGCGCTCTACCGTCGCTTCGCAGAGTTCTGCGAGTTCGACGAGTACGCGAAGACGTGGGAGGTGCGGCGACCCTGGGGCGGTGACGATGGCATGACGGACGCGACCTGCGCGACGCTCGCCGGGCTGTTCGAGAAGCAGATCGAGAAAGCGCGGTCCGCTGCTCGATGGCAGGGGATCAGGACCGACATCCGAGCGGGTGCCCCGACCGCTGGCATGGTCATCGGGGCGATACTCGGCTTCGTGCTCCTGATCCTCGCGATCATCGCGCTCCTCGAGCGCTACGCCCAGCCGTTCCTCCACTGGAACGAGTGGTTCTTCGACCGGGTTGCCTTGCCGTTTCTCGGATGGACCGTGATCATCGCGACCGCGCCGATCTGGATACCGGTGCGCTACCTCATCTGGCCGACGCTCTGCCTCATCGCACGGAGCTTCCGATCGGTCGGGGCCGCGCTCTGGAACGTCTGGCTCGTACGCACCGTCCGTTCCGCGTTCGTCTCCGTGTGCACCGGCATCGCCTCCGGCGTTCGTCGGTTCGCCGTCGCGACGCGGCAAGTCCTCGCGGACACGTGGCACCTCATCCGCGCCTTCGCCTCCGCGAAGTGGGAACGGCTCTGCCCGTTCATTCAGTGGGAATAGGCTCTTGCACCGGCTCCTTCGGGGGCCGGTGTTCCTTTTTGTGGTATACTCTACGTGCTATGAAATCATCCTCCACGCCGAAACGAACGAAAATCGTCTGCACGATCGGCCCAGCCTCCGAATCCAAGGCGATGCTCACGCGGCTCGTGCGCGCGGGGATGAACGTGTGCCGGCTGAACTTCTCGCACGGCGAATACGCGTGGCACGCGAAGGCGATCAGGACCATTCGCGCCGTGGCGAAAGCGACCGGCGAGCCGATCGCGATCCTCCAGGACCTCCAGGGGCCGAAGATTCGCGTGGGCAACCTTCCGAAGGAGGGCGTCGTACTCAAGGCCGGGAAGTCGGTGACGTTCACGACCGCAACGACGACGTACAAGGGTGGCAAAATCCCGCTCACGTACCGGAAGCTCCACCGCGACGTGAAGCCCGGCCACCGCGTCCTCCTCGATGATGGGCTCCTCGAGGTACGGGTTGAACAAATCAAAAAAAGACCCCAGGGGTCCTTTTTGGGGACGGACATCGTGTGCCGGGTGATCACCGGTGGCACGCTCACGTCGCACAAGGGGATGAACCTGCCGGACACCATCGTGGATATTCCGGCACTCACCGGCAAAGATCAGCGCGATGTTGCGTTCGGCGTCGAGCAGGGCGTGGACTGGATCGCGCTCTCGTTCGTGAAGCACGCGCGGGACGTCGAGCACCTGAGGCAGCTCATTACAAAGCACGGAGGGAAGCAGCGCATCATCGCGAAGATTGAGAAGCACGAGGCAATCCAACACTTCGATGAGATCCTGCGGGCGGTCGATGGGGTCATGGTCGCGCGCGGCGACCTCGGCGTCGAGATCCCGGCCGCTGAGGTGCCGCTCCGGCAGAAGGAGATCATCGAGCGGTGCCGACAGATTGGGAAGCCGGTTGTCGTCGCGACACAGATGCTCGACTCCATGATCCGGAACCCACGCCCGACGCGTGCCGAGGTCTCGGACGTCGCGAACGCCATCATCGACCACACGGATGCGATTATGCTCTCCGGTGAGAGCGCGACTGGGAAGTACCCGGTCCAGGCGGTCCAGATGATGACGAAGATCGCGAGCGAGACCGAGGCTTCACGTCTCGATGACGTCGCGCCGGCAATGCCACCACCGACCATCTGGGGGATGCCGGACGTCGTCGCAGAGGTCTCGGCGCTCCTCGCGGCGCACGGGGAGCGGGTGCACGGCATCCTCGTCGCGACGCTCACCGGCGAGACCGCGCGGCGCATCAGCCGCTTCCGGCCGCAACTTCCCATCTTCGCTGCGACGCCGAACCCGCAGGTGCTCCGTTCGCTCAACCTGAGCTACGCAATTCGGCCGATTCTCGTCCCCATGACGCGCGACCGCGAAGGGTTCATCCGGCAGGCGGTGATGAAGCTCCGGAAGCAGCGCCTCATCGGCCGGAAGGCCTCGTTCGTCATCGTGCTCGGCGAGCCATGGGGCAAGGCGGGGACCGCGAACAGCGTTGCGATTGTTCCAATCGCATGACACGAATATGCGAATGCTCACGAATCCACAAATACGCGAATGCGGCGCGAATTCGCACATTCGTTGATTCGTATCCATTCGTAGATTCGTGTAGCGTCAGCTATGACTGAAGCCCTCATCCAAGTCGTCATCGCCGCGCTGCTCGGTGCCCTCATTGGGCTCCAGCGCGAGGTCGCGCGGAAAGCGGCGGGTATGCGGACGTACGCGTTCGTCGCGATCGGCTCGTGCCTGTTCACGATCATCTCGCGCATGGGGTTCTCGGGTTCGCTCGTCGATCCCTCGCGTGTCGCCGCGCAGGTGGTCGTTGGCATCGGATTCCTCGGCGCTGGGCTCATCTTCGTCCGGCAGGAGCACGTCGAGGGGCTCACGACCGCTGCGGGGCTCTGGGTGACTGCCGCGATCGGCATGGCGGTTGCGGCGGGACTCTACCCCATCGCAATCGTGACGACCGTCATCACGCTCCTCTTCCTCACGGTCGGCCGCAAGCTCCACGTCGAGGAGTGGCTCGATCGCAACGAACGACAGAGAGAGAACGGGAAACCACGTTGAGGGCTTCGTCTCCTTGACCGCGCCACATGCGGTGCTACGATCGTGCTCTGTCCTTTCATTCTCAAGAGGAGGGATGAGCGATGCTCCAGCGAATTCGTGCAGGCACGTCTGGGTTCCGTGGGGTCACGAACAGCGAGATCACCGTCACGCACGCGCTCGCGATCGGCGAGCGGTACGGCGCGCTCCTCCGGGAGCGCCTCGGTCGATATCCTCGCGTGACCGTCGGCCACGATCAGCGGTTCGGTGCCGAGGCACTCAGTCAGGCGGTCGCCGCGGGTTTCATGGCCGGCGGTGCCGACGTCGTCATGCTCGGAGAAGTGCCGACCGGTGTCTTCTGCATCTGCTCGGCAAGGTACGATGGCGGCGTCCTCGTCACCGGCTCGCACATGCCGCCGGATCGCATCGGGATCATCCCGATGAACGCGGACGGCACGTACGCGACCGCGGAGGTGACCGACCTCATCGAGGCGGCGATCGTCGAATACCCAGAGCGACGGTGGACCGTACCGTGGGACGAGGTCGGGCGGCGTACAGGGATCGCGACCCCGCCGATCCTCGAGGGATCGTACCTCCAGCGGGTGCTCTGGAATGATCCGGCAGTTTCTCGGTCCACGGAGGTCGCGCAGAAAGGCGCCACGCCACTTCGGGCCACGCGCGCCTCCCGGTTCGACCTCGACGCGCTCTACCGACGGCGGTTCCGCGTGCTCATCGATCCCGGCAACGGCACCGCTGGTCGCATCGCGCAGCTGCTCTTCGAGGCGATCGGGTGCGAGGTCGAAGGTATCCACCTCAGTCCGAAGCCGGTGCCGGATCGACCGAGCGAGTGCCGCGCCTCGAGCTGCACGGCGGCGATCGAGCGCATGCGGAGCGGACACTTCGATCTCGGCGCGTGCTTCGACGGCGACGCGGATCGTGTGCTGTTCATCACGCACGAGGGCGCGCCGCTCTCGGAGGACCTCGTCGGTGCGATCTTCGCGACCGCGGTCCTCCGGCGAGGAGACGTCTGCGTGACGCCGATCAACTCCGGGAACCTCATCGAGGTCGTGTGCCGGCAGCTCGGCGCGACGATTCGGTACTGCCGGATCGGCCAGCCGGACACCGGCCGCGCGGTGAAAGAGTTCGGCGGCGCGTACATGTACGAGGCGTCGGCGAAGTACGGCTTCCCACGCGAGTTCCTGTGGTACGACGCGATCTACGCGGTCGCGAAGATGCTCGACCACATGGCGCAGACCGGGAAGTCGCTCGCGGAGCTCGCGGCCGAGCTCCCGACGTTCCACCGCGTCGACCGGAACATCCCGCTCGACGGCGCCTCGCGCGATGCGGTCGTCGTCCGCGCGCTCGCGTCCGCGCGAGAGACCTTCGCCGACGGTGCACGCCGGGTCGACGACCTCGACGGACTCCGATTCACGTTCGATGACGACGCGTGGGTGCTGCTCCGGCCAAGCGGCACCGAGCCACTCGCCCGCGTGTACGCCGACGCACCCAGCCGCGATCGCGCGGAATCCCTCGCTACAGCCGGCGAGCGCATCTTCCGCGACGCGATGGCGGTAGCAGGGTGAGTATGCACCGGAGACCATGACACGCCGCAGCGGACCCCCGCTGCGGCGTTCCATTTTGCTACGCGTTGACTCGCGATCGAGGGATTGGTACGCTCGTTCTGGACAAGGTGGCAGCCCCTTCCCAACTCACCCACCGTTGTTCAGAAGAGGACCATGGACGCCATGGGCACGATGCACGCCGCACAGCTCCTCATCGACCGCTACAATGACGAGTACGCGAAGGTCTTCGCTGCGGTTCGAAGGAAACAGCGCGACGTCGCGCTTCGGCGGGACGTCGAATTGTTCCTCAGCGGATCCAGGGGCTTCAACGAGCTCTTCCGTGGGGTCACGTTCGGAGATGATGGGAAGCTGCCGCGCGAACTGATCCTCGCAAATCTCGCTCGCATCCGGGCGTCGCGGAAGCTCGCCGTCCTTCACCCGGCGCTCTCCGAACTCCTCGACTTCATCCTGTTCTCGGCGATGGGCTCGATGGACCGCTCGCAGGAGCAGGCGCTCGAGCGGGAGGTCGGGGAGATCCTCACGGCAGCGGGCGATCCAGGCAGTAGCCGATCGAGGTGATGGAACTCGATGACCTCGCGGCCGGACAAGTGCCGACCGACCCCATTGACGCGGTCGAATCGACGTCGTTGCAGCGCCACGAGCCTCCGATTCGGATGGTCCCGATCCCCGCAGAGCTCGACGCCGTATTCCAGGATGCGCTCTCGCGGTGCGAGCACGCGGCGAGCCGCGCGCTCGGTCGGCTCGAGAGCCTTTCGCGCACACGGCAAGGTGATGATGACCTCCGCGAGCATCTACTCCAGATCGCGGAAGAGGTCGGTGCGATCTACCGCGTGCTCACCGGTCTCCGCGAGCGCACGCGAGGACGTACTTCGCGGTAACCCCGCAGGGTAGTCACGCGAACACAGAGAACAGACCACTCTCACGAGTGGTCTGTTTCACGTCCTACCCGGCGGTCACGCCGGTGCCGTTCGCCCTTGCGTTCCCGGCGCTTACGCAAGATACGCGCAGCGTCCTTCACGAGCTTCACCGCAGACCCCGGCAGCGCGTCGCGGTCCTCGCGGTCGCGCTGGATGATCTCTTCGAGCTTCTCGAGCGCCCAGCGCTCGTCGCGGTCCTTGATGTGCGGCATGGCCTCACCTCCGCGTGGATCATACGAGTCGTGGTGATTGCGGTCAAGACAAAACGCGCCCCACATGAGGTGGGACGCGCTTTGCGGGCCGGACGGGAT
>CAZPCZ010000043.1:0-11510 GCA_964585225.1 uncultured Gammaproteobacteria bacterium | reverse complement strand
GAGGAGGAGCACCGCGCGCTCGGGTGGCGCCATCGCACCGGTGCCGACCGCATCGTACAGGAGCCGCAGGAAGTCGCTCGTGATGGAGTACGGAAGATTGGCGGCGACTTTGAGTTTATGTTGAGGCGCAGAGCGCCGAAACATCTCACCCATTCGGGTAGCGGTGCTCGAAGTTCGCACATCGTGTGTCGGTGAGATCCTTCGCCCTGACCCTGCGCCGGGGCTCAGGATGAACTTGAGAAGCCGCAACACATCCCCTTCCACTACCTCCACGTTTTCGTGTGACTCCACAAACTCGCTCCCCTCCTCGTCATTCCGAGCCCCGACGCGGGAGTCGTGGCGAGGAATCTCGCCCCCACGCACGATGTCCCGGAGCACTGCGGCAATGTCGCGATCACGCTCAATCGCGATAATCCGTCCGCCGCCGTGTGCTCCGTTCTTGCGTTCGGAGCCTACCCTGTTTTGGTCCGATGGCCATCGGACTCCTTCGGGGTCCTTCAGTCGCTCCGCGAGCGCGAGCGTGAGCACGCCGAAGCCCGCGCCGACCTCAAGGATGGTGTCGCCCGGTTGCGGATCCACCGCATCGACGATCCGATTGAGCGTCGCGCGATTGATGAGGAAGTTCTGACCGGCTTTCCGATCCGGCCGAATCCCCACCCGCGCACAGAGCTCCTTGAGTACGGATGGTCTGAGGAGGTCCATATCCCATGTCATGCCAAGGCTCAACGTCACATTCAGGCCACAGCCGCAACCATCCCCACTCGTTCCACCTATTCCATTCGCATTCCCGCAAAACGATGTACCATACTTTCCCCGCGGCCGCGGACTCCAAATGTCACTTCTTTTTGTGCCCAAACGAACCATCATGGTTACAGTTGAGAACGCTTCCGACACCGCTTGGTGACGAACGCGTGCGCTTCGTCCCCGAGCCACCATTCCGGAAGGAGCTCGAACGGGAGCTGGGGATCATCAGTAAGGATGCTGAGGTACGCAGCGGTAATCTCGTGGACCGGTGCGTCGCGTCGCTGCCTGTACTCGCGGAGGAACCGCTCGTATCGATCGTTCAGTGGGAGGAGGCGGTACGTGGATGCGATGAGATCACGGTAGGACACCTCGCCAATGAAGCTCCCCCGTTCGAAGGACGAGATGATGACACCAGGGATCTGGTGGGTCCGCACGTACTCCCGTAGGAGCTTCCGAGGGTTGTACGGCGTGATCCAGACACTCGCCTGCAACGGAGCACACCGGAGGTCTCGGAGGTAGGCGCGGAGCTGATCACGGAGGTACCGACGCTGTTCGGGGAGGTCGTACGTGATGAGGTACATGCGTCGATCCCACGGACGCTCCGCGTGGTACGCCGGGAAATGCTCGGCGAGCCACCGGCGTCCAACGGTGGTGAGGCGAATCTCTTGGAGCCCACGGCGGATTGAGGTGACGAGCCCACGCTCGATGAGACGGCGGCATGCGCGGCGGATCGTCTGCGCGTTGAACTCATCGAGGAGGTACGTCGCCTGCAGCGATGCACGCTTCGCGCGTCCCATCCTCGGGAGCGCATTCATGAAGAGCGTCCAGCTGAAGAGGTTGAACAGGCATGCGTCCGTGAGGCTGTCGCAGACCCCAACCATCAACCGACGAACCCGTTGTGTGGTGACACGGCTCCTCCCCATACGGACAAGACATGCTGCTCCATCGGCCTCACCGGGACTCGAACCCATTGTATACAATGTACAATACTTTACCAGCGGCCGCGGACTTCAAATGGCTATTTGAATTTGACCGATGCGGTGGATGTGGGGGCGGTCGCTACGGGCATCGACGATCGTAGAGGGGCGGCGATGTGGGAGCGGACCGGTGTCAATGGCGAACACCCCACCACGAAGTGAGCGGAGTGCACACCGAGCCGAGTAGCACGGTGGCTCCCCAGCACGATTGGCTGACGTAGAGACGATGGGGCGACCGAGGCGCCGGGAGAGCGCGCGAGCGATGGGATGGGAGGAGACGCGGAGGGCGATGGTGCCGTTCGAGGCGACGACGCCGGGCGCGAGCATCCCCACCCCCTCTCGCTCCCCCTCTGGTAGAGGGGGAGAAAACCGAGAGGCCAACACGATCGTGAGTGGGCCGGGCCAGTAGCGGGCGGCGAGGCGGCGGGCGAGCGGGGTGAACCGTGCGTAGCGCTCGGCCATCGCACGAGAGGCAACGATGAGTGGGAGCGGTTTCCCGCGCTCCCGCCCTTTCAATCGGAAGATCGCCTGCACCGCCGTGACATTCGTCGCATCGCATCCGATCGCGTACGCGGTCTCCGTCGGGTAGATGAAGAGACCACCGGCACGGAGGTGTACGACTGCAGCCGAAAGTAATTGATGCGACGTCATAGGAACATTCGTTCCATTGTCCGTACGCCCCCTCCAACTCCCCCTCTCACAGAGGGGGAGAACATTTACTCCTCGTCTCCCGCTCCTTTCTTCCCCTCGAGCCGCTCATACTTCCCTCCTCCCGCTTTCCACTTCAGGTACGCCTCGATGAAGGGATCGAGGTCGCCGTCGAGGACGCGTTCGGGGTTGTTCACCTCGAAGCGTGTCCGGAGGTCCTTCACCATGTGGTACGGGTGGAGGACGTAGCTCCGGATCTGGTTCCCCCATGCGACCTCGCGGAACTCTCCGCGGAGCGCCTGCTTCTCCGCAGCGAGCTCATCGAGCTGAC
Source organism: uncultured Gammaproteobacteria bacterium (assembly GCA_964585225.1). GTDB lineage: Bacteria > Patescibacteriota > Patescibacteriia > JACPHY01 > JACPHY01 > CAZPCZ01. Next base: position 8,810 of record CAZPCZ010000043.1, on the reverse strand, counting down.
GCTGCTTCAGGCGCGCGCGGAGCACGCGCATCGCCGTCTCCTTGTTCTGGAGCTGCGAGCGCTCGTTCTGACAGGACACCGTGATCCCCGTCGGGATGTGGACGATCCGCACCGCGGAGTACGTCGTCTGAACGGACTGTCCGCCGTGACCACCGGAGAGGAACGTATCAATTCGGAGGTCCTTCGGATCAATCTCGATGTCCGGCGCATCCCCGAGATCCGGGAGCACCTCGACGAGCGCGAACGACGTGTGGCGTTTCTGATCCGCGTTAAATGGAGAGAGGCGGACCAGGCGGTGCACGCCCGCTTCGCTTCGCAGGATCCCATACGCATGTCGTCCCTTCACGTCGATCATCGCGGATTTCACCCCCGCTTCCTCTCCGCGCGATTCATCCACGATGCGCGCGGTCCACCCCTTCCGTTCACAGAACCGGAGGAGCATCCGCAGCAGCATCCCCGCCCAATCCTGCGCCTCGGTCCCACCCGCACCGGCGTGCACCGCGAGGATCGCATCACGCTCGTCGTGTTCGCCGCTCAGGAGTGCGCGGATCTCGAGGCGACGGAGTCGTTCCTCGAGCGCCGCAACCTTCGGCTCGAGCTCCTCGCGGAGGTTCTCGTTCTGGTCCGCAGCGTCGAGCGCGGCGAGCTCCAAGAGGTCGCGAACCTCGCGATCGAGCGCCTCCCACTCCTCGACTTCGCTGCGGAGCTCGGTCGCTCGCCGCGCCTGCTCCTGCGCCGTCTTCGGGTTGTCCCAGAACCCTGGTGCGCTCATCGCCGCATCGAGCGCGGCAATCTCGGACCTCCGACGATCGAGGTCAAAGGAAGTCCCGCGCGGCAGCGACGCGGGTCTTTAGGGATTCGAGGACCTTCACCAGTTCACTCATCGTCATAACTCCCCCTCACCCCCCTCTTGCCTCAAGAGGGGGAACGGTGATTATTCAGGAAATTCGCCCAGCGCCACATCGAGCGTCCGCTCCTTCCCTTGCCGCAGCACGGTGAGGCGCACGCGATCGCCCGGCTTCTTCCGTGCGATGCGGTTCGCGAGCGGATGGTCCTCATCAATGCGCTCGCCGTCCACCGCGGTGATGATGTCGTTCTCGTGCACGCCGCCCTTGTCCGCCGGGCTCCCGGGGACTACTGCGAGATCGGCCGGGGTCGCCCCACGGACAACAAGCGCGCCGTACGACACGGGGAGTTGCTGCTCCTTCGCGAGTCGTTCCGTGATGACGAGGTAGCGGACGCCGAGCCACGGACGAATGATCTTGCCCTCGCGGACGACGCTCTCGACCGCGTGCTTCGCGACGTTGATCGGGATCGCAAACCCGATGAGCTGTCCCTCCTGGCTCACCGCGGTGTTCACGCCGATGACCTGTCCGCGGAGATTCAGGAGCGGGCCGCCGGAATTCCCGGGATTGATCGCCGCGTCGGTCTGGATCGCCTCCTGGATGACCTCGCTCGATCCGCGACGATCACCCGCGACGACACGCCGGTTGATCCCAGAAATGACGCCCTTCGTCACCGTATTCCGGAACTCGGAGAGCGCGTACCCGATGGCGATGACCGTCTCGCCGATCTGAATCTCGTCGGAATCGCCGAGATCGAGCACAGGGAGCGCACCGTCGCCGGCGTTGATCTTCAGGACTGCGAGGTCATTCAACGGGTCCTTCGCGAGCACCGTCGCGGGAAACTCGCGGTCATCGTTGAGGACAATGGTGTACTCCGCGCTCTGGTCTGCGACGACGTGTCGATTGGTCAGGATGTACCCGTCGGACGTGACGATGAATCCAGACCCGCCACCGACCTGCTGCTTCTCTCCGCGCTCGCCGGTGCGCGGCTGCGGACTTGGCGTGGGGAACGGGATGCCGAACCCGAAGAAGTCGTCGAACGGGGGCCCGAACGGAGTGAGGAAGTTGCCGCGCGGAATCGCCGCGATTTCCTTCCGGACAACGACCGAGACGACCGCGGGGCTCGCCCGACGCACGACGTCAATCGTCGCCGATTCTTCCTCGACGCGGAACGGTTGCGCTGGCGTGCTGTTCGTCGCGACGGCGGGAACCGGAAAGTAGCGCTCGATCGGTCCGATACGCCCGGTTGCAACGAGGAATCCGCCGACGAGGCCCGCGAGTCCGCCGAACACGATGCCGATGATGCCGGCGAACACGAGGATGCGTTGATCACGAGGGGAAGTCATGGAAGAAGGTGTAGAGGGGTAAAGGGGTAGAGGGGCAAAAGGTGTAAGGGGACCTCAGTCTTTACGCCCTCGACGGCCTTTCGGACCTTTCCGAACTCTTGGTGCGAGCGTCCGTAACACTTCCCGGAACCCCTCGAGGTCGCTGAACGACTGGTGGACGGAGGCGAACCGCACGTACGCGACCTCGTCGAGCTTCCGGAGCTGTCGGAGGATGATGTCTCCGACCTCGGCGGACCGCACTTCTGGCTTCCGCAGAAGCTGAATGTCCCGCTCGACACGAGCGACGAGCCGTCGGAGCTCATCCGAGGTGATCGGCCGCTTCTCGAACGCCTTCTTCAGACCAACCACGACCTTCTCTCGACTGTAGAGTTCCCGCCGTCCATCCCGCTTGATGACGGTGAGGTCGAGGATGGCCACTTCTTCGATCGTCGAAAATCGGAAGCCGCACCGCACACATTCTCGGCGCCGACGGATGAGCATGCCCTCGGAGGAGGTCCGAGAGTCGGTCACCTTCGTGTCGCCGTTCTTACATTTCGGACAATGCACACAGAAAGCAGCAGGGCAGGAGGGCAGGCGGCAACAGGGCTCCGGGAGCGCTGCTGCTCTGCTGCTCTGCTGCTCTGCTGCCGTTCAGCCGAGCTTGCGGCGGATGAATGCGGGAATTTCGATTTCGTCTGAAGATGCGCCGACGGTTGCCGGGGCGATAACCTCCTCGGCGACCCCCTTCCGGCCCGCCCGTGCCCTCGTCGCCGGCACCCGCTCTGGCTCACGCGTCTTTCCGCCTGCAGGGGATCCGCCGAAGGCGGGCCCGTGCATCACCTCCGCAATCTTCCCGAAGTACTTTGGCGCGCGGTACGACGGCCGATCGAGGAGCGTTTCCGTAGCGCCTGGCGCATGCGGTTGGTACACGGCGTCGAACCCCGTCGCGACGACCGTCACGCGCACCTCGTCCTTGAGCGACTCATCGATCGTCGTTCCGAAGATGATCTTCGCGTTCGGATCCGCGGAACCCGTGATGACCTGCGCCGCGTCATGAACCTCGTGCATCGTGAGGTTCGGTCCGCCCGTGACCGTGAAGAGGATGCCGCGCGCGCCATCAATCGATACCTCGAGGAGCGGGCTCGACACCGCCGCCTTCGCCGCCTCGACGGCCCGCTGCTCCCCGCTCGCGACACCGATCCCCATGAGCGCAGATCCCGCGTCGCGCATGATCGCCTTCACGTCGGCGAAATCCACGTTGATGAGCCCCGGCGTCGTGATGAGCTCCGCGATACCGCGGACGCCCTGCTTGAGGATGTCATCCACGATCTCGAACGCGTCGAGGAGCGAGGTCTTCTTGTCAATGATCGAGAGGATGCGGTCATTCGGGATCGTGATGAGCGCATCCACACGTTCGCGGAGCTCATCGTACGCATGCTCCGCGATCCCCCGCCGCTGCGCGCCTTCGAAGCCGAACGGCTTCGTGACGACGCCGATCGTCAGGCACCCGAGGTCGCGAGCGGTCTCCGCGATGAGCGGCGCGGCGCCGGATCCCGTTCCGCCGCCGAGCCCGCACGTCACGAATACCATGTCCGTCCCCTTCAGGACGTCTCGGATCTCATTCTCGCTTTCCTCGGCAGCGCGCCGGCCAACCTCCGGGTCCATGCCAGAGCCGAGGCCCCGCGTGATCGTCTTTCCGAGGTGCACCTTCGTCGAGGCGAGGTTGTGGTGGAGCGCCTGGAGATCCGTGTTCGCGGCGATGAACTCCACGCCGCGGAGCTTCGCGCGGATCATCCGATTCAATGCGGACCCGCCGCTGCCGCCCACGCCGATGACCTTGATCTTCGCGAACGTGTCGATCCCGGGTTTGACTTCACCCATACGAGGTGGATGCACATCCGAATCTACGAATGCATCCGAATGCTCCGAATACAATCCTATTCGTGGCATTCGGATGAAATTCGGATCATTCGGATGTTCACCTATTTCGGTGGTAACGAAAAATGGTAGCTCCTACTACAGAAGCTACCGCTCAACCGCATGGACGTCAAACTGCATCGTCAAGAGAACACGCCGCGGACGAAGTGCCGCGTGCGATCAACTAATGTGTTCAGTGGACGGAACATCGTCTGAACGAACGAGTGCTTCCGTCCCGTCGTCGTCCCCGCGGAGGCGCCCCACACGATGAGTCCGACCGCAGTTGCGAACGTCGGATCGAATGCGCGTTCGACGACGCTATCCACACCGACGGGCTTCCCGATCTCAACCGGCAACCGGAGCTTCCGCTTCGCAACGTCGGTGACGCCTGGGAGCTTCGCACCGCCGCCGACGAGGATGACGCCGGCCGGCAGCGAGCCGCTCCGACCTGCAGTGGTGAGCTCGCGATCGACGAGCTCGAAGATCTCCTCGGTCCGCGCCTCGATGATCTCCGCAACGTACTTCCGCGACACCCGGTGCGGCTCATCCGCCTCCTCGGAGAGATCAACCTCCTCCTGCTTCTTCACCCCGCGCGTCGCGGCGGTCCCGACTGCGAGCTTCAAGCGCTCCGCATGGTCGAGGGAAATCCGGAGGCCGATCGCGATGTCCGACGTGATGTGTTCCGCACCGACCGGAATGACGGCGAGGTGGATGACGTCGCCATCCTCCTCGACGACGAGCGAGGTCGTCGTCGCGCCGATGTTCACGACCGCGACGCCGAGCTCGCGCTGCCGCGGCGTCGTGACCGCTTCGGCCGTTGCGAGGATGCCGAGGACGAGGTCGTCAACCTCGAGCCCGGACTGGAAGATGGACTTCGTGAGGTTCCGGATGTGCGTCGAGAGCGCCTGGATGATAGACGCCTCGACCTCGAGCCGCGCACCCGTCATGCCGATGGGATCGCGCACGCCACTCTGGTGGTCGAGGACGTACGACCGCGGGATAATGTGGAGCACCTCGAAGTTCGGCGGCGTCGCGCCCGCACGCGCCGCTTCGAGCGCGCGCTCGATGTCTCCCGCCTGCACTTCCCCATCGGTCCGCGCGACCGCGACGACGCCACGCGAGCCGCGCGTCGAGACGTACGGCCCGCTCACGCTCACCCACACGGATCGGACGCCATCGCCGATCATCCGCTCGAGCTGCTCGGATGCTTGCCCGATGCACGCGACCGCATCCTCCATGCTCGTCACCGTCCCACGCCGAATCCCGTCCGCGGCAACCTCCGCGGCACCAATGATGCGAATGTTCCGTGGACTATCGACAAGCTCCCCCGCAATCATGCGAATGGAGCGGGAGCCGACGTCGAGGCCGCAGATGAGATCCCTCATAGAAAGTTAAGAGGTATGAGGGAAGAGTTATGAGTTGTTTCACTCGTCACTCTTCACTTTGCTACCAAAAGTACGGTACGAGGATGGCGATGCCGATGAGCGCGGCGCTCACGGAGGCGACGAGGACTGCGGCGGCCATGATGTCCTTGATCTCCCGTACGTACCCATGGAGCCGCGGCTGGACGAGGTCGAGGAGCCGCTCCACCGCGCTGTTGATGCACTCTAGCACGAGGACGATGCCGCCGGCAAGGACGATCGCGACGAGCCCCCATGGCTGCACCCGAAGGAACGCAGCGAGGGCGAGCACCGCAATGTACGCGATGAGCTGGATGCGAAAGTTCTGCTCGTGCCGGTAGACGAGCCAGAGGCCGCGGAGGGCGAAACGGAAACTCTTGGTGAATTGACGGAGCGACGACATTGTTCCATTGCTCCATTGTTTCATTGTTTCGTTGGCGATCAGCAATCGAACAATGCAGCAATGGAGTGAGCGAAGCGAATGAAAACAATGAAATCACGAGATCACGGAATGTCGATGCGAGCGACGATGCGTTCCTGGAGACGGAACATCTCTTCAGCCTCGCGCGGTCGCCGGTGGTCGTACCCGAGGAGGTGCAGCATGCCGTGCACAAGCACGCGGGTCAGCTCCCGTCGGAACGGTTCACCAGCGCGCGCGGCTTGACGACGAACGTAGGAGGGGCAAAGGACCAGTTCTCCGAATTTCGAAATTTGACCTTTGGATTTGTTTCGAGTTTCGAGTTTCGAGTTTCGAGTTTCCTCGCGTTCCCCCGCGGGAAACGCGAGGACGTCCGTCACCCGATCTTCCTCGTGGTATGTCCGGTTGAGCGTGCGCATGCGCGCTGGACCGATGAAGGCGACGGAAACCGAGTCGTGAGTCGTGAGTCGTGAGTCGTGAGCACGCCAAACACGTTGACGAATCGTGCGGACGGTCGTGGCGACCACCCGACGAACGGCCGCGTCGGAAATCGGAACACGGACGAGACGAGCCACATCAATACTCATGGGGCGTTTGGCACCGGCGGCACCGCGAAGCTCTGCACCATCATGTCGAAGATGTGGGGGTAGCGCGCAGATGGGGTTGCGACGTGGTGCTCAATCGAAAGCGCGTTCCCAAGTGGAAGCCCAATCACGGCAATCGGTGCACTTGGATTCCGACACCCATTCGCTCCTCGCTTCGTCTGCATATCCGCGAGCCCCTCACAGAGCGATGCTCCGATTTCTGCACCACGGTTCGTGATGGTGAACGACTCCCCGCTCGCCTGCGTCGTCACGACGAGTTCCTGCTGCTCCTGGTCGGTCGCGGCGATAGACCACGCGCGTGGAATATACATCTTCCACCCCTGCGTCGGATGCTCGTACTCGTAGACGAGCCCGGCGTCGAGAATCCGCTGCGGGGCAACGCCAGCGGGATTGTAGAGATTTGCGAGCTCGAGTGCATCCGCGTAGGAGTCGCCGTCGCTATCCGCGAGTCCGATGTCCGTCCCGATGAGAAGCTCCTCCGCATCGGTGAGCCCGTCGGCATCGGTGTCCTTATCTGCTGCGGGCGCGGGCTCTGGCTCGGGCCCTGGCTCAGGCGCAGGCGGTGCGATATTCGTCGGTGGAGGCGGTGGAGTCGGAGCGACGTTCACTGGTGCGGCGTTGATCGGCGCGGTAGGTCGTGGAGCCGGTGGCGTCGGTGGCTTCACGGATCGGAGCGCGAAAAATGCGGCGAGACCGCCACCGATGAGAATGACGCCGCCCACGATACCCCAGATCACGACCATCTTCCGCTTCCCCTCCTCCATGGGGATGCCGGGGCCGAGCGGCGGGGTCTGAGACTTGAGGTCTGAGGTCTGAGGAGCGATGGGTGCGGGTGCTGGAGTTGGCGGAGCTTGAGGCTTGGGGCTTGGCGCTTGGGGCTGCACCGGCGGTGGCGGTGCTTTCGGCAATGGCAAGCCAGCAGAACGCGTCAAGGCCAGAAATTGTTCTGGCATGACGTAGAACCTCGGTGTTGGTTTCTGCTCGTCCGGCATGAAGCGTTCGATGGTTTACTGCGCTGGAGGAACCTCGAAGAGGAGCCCGCTCCCCTTCGGGTTGTACCCCTTCTGCACCTCGCTGCCATCGGGGTACGTGTCGCCGTCCGTATCCTTGTTCAAGGGATCGGTCTGGTACACCTTCACCTCGTCGCGGTCCGCGAGGCCATCAGCGTCGGAATCTGCGGACTGCGCGTTCGTCCCGAGCTGCTCCTCTTCCGCGTCCGAGAGACCGTCGCCGTCGGTATCCGTCACCGGTGGAGGTTGGGGGTCAGAGACCGGAGGTCCGACCGGAGCTAGCGTCGGCTCCGGTGACGGTGTCGGCGCGGGAGACGGTTCCGGAGACGTGGGAGTTCCCTCGGCTCCTCCGTCTTCGGCGGACTCGCTCGGGATGACCGCGCTCGGCGCGGTCACCTCTCCACCCCCGCCGCGGAAGAAGACGAGCCACACGACGATGCCGATGACAACGAGGAGCACGGCGATCCCGCCGATGAGGAGGAGCTTCTTCACGAGCCCACCGCGGGCGGCCTGCTCGCCGATTGGCGGGACCGACGTCGCTGGCCCGGGCGTACCCACGCTCGGCTCCTTCACGCCGGCGAAGATGTCCACGGGCTCTGTGGTCGGGAGGTTCGATGGCGCCGGCGGCCCTCCCGGTGCAGGCATACCTCCCGTCGTCGGAGGTGGCGGCGGAGGGGCAGCTGCTGGTGGAGTTCCTGGTTCTGGCATATGTGCGTTGGTGAAGAGTATGCAAGGAGTATAACACTTTCTACGGTCTCCACGGAGGGCCGGGGCAGATGTTCGCGTATGGATCACGGAGGGTCACCTTTGCGCCGGACGCGCCGAAGAAATCTGCACGAACCTTCACCTGGGTCTCTACCAACCCGCCGTCAAGACGGTCGCACAGCTGCTCGAGACCGACGGTAGAGAATGTGACATCATTCGCATCAAACGATACGCGCGTCGTTGGCTTCACGGCCGCTAAACCGAAGTTCCCTTGGAACACCGTGAACGTCACCGTTGATACCGCATCAGCGAACGCCTGGTAGAGCTGCTGGATATCCGTGTTCGTGGCAAAGGAATACCGGTCGTCAGGATCCGATGACCACTCTCGCATCTGAGCAGCATGGTTACTCGTATTCGAGTGTCCAATCAACGCGGTGAAGAGGCTCGCTGGCAGTGCGCGCAGCGCTGTTGCGGCCGCATCGGCTGGCGCATTGTTCCCCGAGACGTACTGGTCATCATCGAGCGCGCCGTCACTGAGGAGTACGGCGATTTTCGCGCCTCCGGTCGCTCCCTGGAGCATCGTCT
>CAZPCZ010000042.1:0-11955 GCA_964585225.1 uncultured Gammaproteobacteria bacterium | reverse complement strand
TATGGAGCACTTGGTTGATCAATTCGCCTCGCTGGGATTGTCCGAGAAAGAAGCGCGCGCGTACATTGCGCTGCTCGAATTGGGGCAGGCGACGGCGTATGCCGTGGCGAAGAAGGCCGGGATCAAGCGGCCGACGACGTACCTCGCGCTCGATGAACTCCGCAAGCGAGGTCTCGCGCTGAAGGTACCGAAGGCAAAGAACCAGCTCTTCATCGCGAAGTCCCCGATGGAATTTTTTGCTGCGGAGGAGGAGCGCGTTGCGCGTGCGAAGCGCATGCTCCCCGAGCTCATGGCGATCGCGCGCATGAAACCGGGCACATCACAGATTCTGTACTTCGAGGGCATGGATGGCATCACCGAAGCGCTGCGGTATCGCCTGAAGGATATGCAGGGAAAGGAGGTGTTGTGTTTTTACGGCGGAACGACGAAGCCGCTGCATGGCCAGACGCTCAAGCTCTACCAGGAGTACTACGCATCCCTCGCAGCCCAACGTACACGCACGCGCGCGTTCGCACCGAAGGATCCAAACATCGAGCCGTTCCGCGAATGGGACGAAGCCGAGTATCGGCAGGTCATCACGCTCCCCGTGAACGCGTACACGGGGCCGGTGTCGCTCGTGGAGATCACCGAGTACTGGACGAAAATCATCCTCCACCGGGACCGCCAGGCTCTCATCATCGAGAATCAGAAGTTCACCGCCCTCCTCCGCCAACTCTTCGAGATGCTCTGGGCAGCGAAGACGCGGTAGTTTGACATGCGCGCAACGATCGGGTACGGTAGCGACTCGTTCATTCATTTGGAGGACTCCACGTGGACACACCAGTACTCACCGATATCATCGTGTACCCCGTGAAGGGGTGTCGTGGAATCTCGCGCGATCGCGCGAGCATCTGGGATACGGGACTCATGTGGGACCGCGAATGGATGATCGTCGATCGCGACGGCACGTTCGTCTCCCAGCGGACGGTTCCTGCGCTTGCGCGCATCGAGACCGCGACCGATCTCAATGCGCTCGTGCTCCGCGCGCCGGTCCACGGCAGACTTTTCCTCCCGCTCGCCTTGTTCGGCGGCCCATCGCGCGAGGTCACCGTACATCGGGATCGCATGCACGCGATCGACTGCGGCGATCGTGCCGCCGAGTGGCTGCGTGCGGTGCTCGGCGGAGACTACCGACTCGTCCGCAAAGATGCCGGAACCGTGCGCCCTGTCCCATCGCGTGCGAGGCCCGATGCGCGCACGGCATTCGCCGACGCGTTTCCACTCCTCGCCATCGGTAGCCCGTCACTCCGAGACCTCAATGCGCGGATCGCGGCGCGTGGAGGTGAGCCGTTGCGGATGGATCGTTTTCGTCCGAACCTCGTCGTGGATGGGTGTGCTCCGTACGCAGAGGATGCATGGCGCGAGTTTCGCATTGGGGAAATCACGTTCGTCGGCGAAAAGCCGTGTACGCGGTGCAGCGTGACGACGGTGGATCAGCAGACCGGCGTGCGTGGTACGGAACCGCTTGCGACGCTCGCGACGTACCGGAAGACCGCTGATGGTGTGATTTTCGGGACGAACGTGACGCATCGCGGACCCGGCGAGTGCGACGCCACAGGCACGATATGCGGCACGAGAGAGATCGCCATCGGCACGCCGATCGAGGTACTCGAGCGCAGCGAATCGACGTGAAGGGAAACGCCCGACCCCCATGGGGCCGGGCGTTCAACGTCTACTGAATCTCCAGCATCCGGTCGATTGCAACCTTTGCCTTCATCGCGGTCGAACGCGGGATGTGGACGGTGCGATCGTCCTGGTGGGGCCGTTTCGGGTCGCAGCAGTCGTCGCAGAGGATGATCTCGATGCGATCCTCGCGGAGCGATCGGAGTAGCTTCTCCAGCGTGTTCGCCTTCATGTACCGACACTCCGCGGCGAGCGAGACGGGGAGGAACTCCTTCTCCGGCAGCTCCTTCCGTAGGCGGTACACCATGCCGAGTTCCGTCGCGACGATGAACTGTCGGGTCGGAGATGTCCGCGCGTGCTCGACCATCCCTTCGGTCGAGAGGAAGTACGCACGGTCGCGCGGGATGACGCCGGAGCTCACCTTGAAAAGGCACGAGGATGCGCAGCCGCACTCCGGATGGATCATGAGTTCCGCGTCCGGGTGCTCGTCGAGCGCGCGCTCGACGCCATCCTCGCCGATCTGCTCGTGGACGTAGCACGCCGCACGGAATCCGCCGAACGGCTGCGTGTACACGTCGATCTGGTCGGGGGAGAGTGCGACGCCCTGCTCGGCCGCGAGCACCAGCGCGCGCTGCTTCATGACGAACCCGAGGTACTTGTCCGGCCACACGAGGATCCTCTGGCCCGGGAACCGCCGCGCGGCCTCCACGATGATGCGATCCGTGTTTCGCGACGTCGAGACGAAGTCGCTTCGCGCCTTCGTGTACGCGTCGCTGTTCACGTACGTCACGACGACGCCATACGGGTACTCGGCCTTCCAGTGGTCGAGCCACGCATGATCGGTGCCGAAGACGAGCGAGCACCCGAGCACCTCCGGGGAGTCGGCGACGAATACGCGCGTCGCGTCGCCGGTGATGAGCTTCGCGGTCGCGCCCATGAAGAAGACGCTCTCGAAATCCACGCGCGGAGCGCGCATCCACTGGACGGCGAGCGAGAGTCCGAGCGAATCGCCGACGAGGTCGGCGATCTCATGGAACTCCGGGTGGAGGTAGTTGTGCGCCACCACCGTAGAGCCCCTCTCGGCCGCGAGTCGTCGGATCTCGATCGCCTGCTCGGCGAGTTCTCGACAACGCTCCGGCGTGTATCGGCCCGGGTAGAGATCGCCCGCGTACCACGCAAAGCGGTCGTGCCATTCGGTCGCGAGTTCGTGTGCGGTCATGTCCGCCTCCCGTTGGTCGTGGTTGGGGAATGAACAGTACTCGCAAGCGTAGCATCGCGGGCACTCGTCGTCAAGCGTGAGATGGGGCGCGTGAGATGGTGCGTGGTGTCTCTACAGTGATTACGTACGTCTCCCGGGTGGAGATGGTGCGATGCGAATGCCCACCTCCTCGAGGATATCGCGCCCATGGCCGGTGGTGATACGATACGCGGCGTGTGTTCGGAGCGGCCGACCATCGAGCTGAATGCCGTCAAGGAACGCATCAATCTGGTGCGCGCCAATGGTGAGGCCGTTCAGTGTGCAGTTCCGAACGGTGAGATTCGTTGCAGTGGAAGTGGAGAGATCGATGCCGCTCAGATCACAGCCCTCGAACGTCGCGCCGATGAGGTCGGCGTTTTCGAACCGCACCTCGTATCCGCTCCCTCCACCGAAATCAATGTTCCGCCAGGTCGTGCGCAGAAAATTTCCCTCCGCGCCGTTGAAGTTCGCGTAGCTGCCGGAATCCAAATCCGTTGGCGGCTGACCGGACGCCGCATGTCGTTGCCTTCGCTCCACGAGCGTCTCGGTGAATCCGAACTCCGCTCCCTCCGCGTTCACGCGGCCGAAGAACGCTTCCTGACCGATGCTTGCCATCGCCGCATCGGTCCAATCCGTATTGCGAATGTCCGTACGCACCTCGGTCGCGGGGTCGCCATCCCCACGGTAGAGCTGGAGCCCGTACACGATGGAATGTCGGAACCGTTTCCCTCGCAACTCCAACCCCGCGAGGTCGCCATCATGGAGATCCACGTGTTCCAGGTGTTCCCCCCGCGCAAGCCGTTCCTCAACCTCCGCTCGCGTGAGCCGCAGTCGCTCAGTTTTTGCCCAGGATTCGGTCGTCATACTTCCGAGTGTGTGCTAGGGCTGTGCGATCGTCCACAGCATTTCAAATTTTTGGCGCTCCGCTTCGGCGATCTCCTCGCTCTCGATGAGGACGGTGATGAATTCCTTGCGCGAGGTGAAGATTGCGACCTTGTTGCGGAAGATGAGCATGGAATTGGAGTACGCATGGCGCTCGGGAAGGTAGCGGACCTCGCGGAGTTCTTTCGCGTGGTCCATCGCACCAACCTGCTCCCTGACGCCGCTCGGAAAGTAGAGACAACGGATGCGAATGTGCTGTTGGAGGCGTCGTGGAACGAAGTGGGTGAGATCGTACTCCTTTCCGATGACGCTCCAGATGTCTGTGAGCGATCCGATGTGGAGGAGTATCGTGTTCGGGACGCTCAGAGAATCCTCCGCGACGGTGTAGTACCCCTCCTTCCCCTCGTAGGAGGTGACCTTCGGTTTCTGCGGCGCGCGCATTGCGAGGGCTTCGAGCTCCGGGATGATCGCGGCGATGTCGTCCGTGTGCTTGCGGGATTGCGCGAGGAGCGTCTTCGGATCGGACGCGACGAACCGGAGCCCTCCGCGCATGCGGTAGCTCCCCATGAGTCCTCGCGCCTCGAGCGACTTCGCGACCGTATACGCGGTGCTCCGGTTCACACCCGCCCGCTCCGCGATCGCGGCGATCGGCGCCTCCCCGAACGCGAGCGCGGCGAGGTAGAGGGCCACTTCATCGTCACCGAGGCCGTACTCCTTGAGCATTGTTCTGGCACCCATAATTGTTGAGATTTCTAACAACATGATAGCATTTCGATGATTTTGTGTCAAATGAGCAGAGAATATCGTATGTACATCGTTCGTTTTTCAGACGATCAGTTGACAGTCGTGAGAGACTTCGGTACGATGGTGCGTCGCGGGATCGGAATAGATTCCGGTGACGGCGAGTACGTTGCAAATCAGAATGGAGGTGACCGCATGCGTGCGACAAAGACGATGACATTGGTGCGTCAGGGTGGTGCGTCAGCAAGCGAGCCAGCGTGGTTCGATCACGGATCGATGAAGTGCGGGCTCGGTCCGCTCGCGCACGTCGGGATTGTCCGGACGGATCTGCCGCGCAATGCCGCCATCGTGCAGGGGATGCGCGAAGGTCTCATCGCGCTGGGCATCGAGCCGGTGTTCTTCAAGGGCATCGGGCTCATCGAACCAGAGGACGTGCACACAGGCGTTGGGTATCGGCAAGACGGAGACCGTTGGTATCGGGCGCGTCGCGGCGCGACGCTCATCCACGACAACGCATGGCGCAACTGGGTGCGCCGACCGCTCGCAGAGTACGTGTTCGATGGAAACCCGATCCCCGAGCGTGCGGTGCGCATCCTCGAGCGGCTCCAGGCGGCGCGGCTGCCGATCGGGTGCGGCATCACGGTATGGACGCCGGATCCGAACACGCATCAGCAGCAGGAACTCCCGGATCCGTTGCTCGTCCTCGAACTCTCAAACGGTACCTGCATCCCGCTCTGCCGGTGGAACGGGTGAGCCGATGCACACCGTATACGAGTGCACGTTCTGTAAGCGGCTGCACCAACAGCGCGTCGCACGCTGCGCGGGATGCAACTACCCGGAACTCCACGAGGTGACGCTCGATGCGCGTGCGTTCTGCGAGCGCTTCGGCCACGACGGCGGCGAGGTGCGCGTCGCGGACACCGCGCGGTACGAGCGGACGGAGTTCGATCCGCTCGTGGAGGATGGTTGCACGATCGGTGGGTGCGACAGGAAGGTATACAGCCACGAGTACCTTTTCCGTTGCGCGCGATGCGGGTTCGAGCGGCGGACGAGAAGAGTGACGTAGAGATGAGACAGCGCAACACCGCCCGGATGTTCCGGGCGGTGTCTTCTTGTAGGATGCTGTACGTGGTGGTCAGGCGGGTGTTCCCTCGAGCCGTGCAACGCGCGTGGCGAGCTCATTGTGCGCTCGCGCGAGCCGGTTGTATTTGTCGCGGAGCGCGGTGAGCTCGATGTCGAGTTTCTGGTGGAGTTTCACAAATCCATCAACATTCGTTGCGAGGTTATCAATCCGCTCGTTGACTTTCCTGAGTCCTTCACGTACCTCGCCTCGGACCTCTGTGAACTGCCGACCGACCTCTGTGAACTGCCGACCGACCTCTGTGAACTGTTTATCAATCGTCGTGAAATGGCCCTGGAGGAATTCGATGAGCTCCGTGTTGCCATTTGTGGTGGGCGTTGCATCTACCATACGGAGTCAGTATACGCCATCAGTAACGATCGGCGTCAAGCGCGGTGATTAGTCGTTGGCCTCATCGTCTGGCAGGCATTCGTTTCGGGAACAGGAGACAGAAGGCAGTGGAGACGGCGATGATGAACAGTGAGGCGCCGTGGAAGGGTCATGCCGCGGCAGCGAGCGCGGGGTCGAGTTCCTCTCCTGCTGGCGAAGGCGGCGCGGCAATGCGTACTGCGGGTTGTTCGGCCGCCTCGCGCTTCTCCACCGCGTCGAGGATCGCCTTCCGGACATCCGCCATGAGCTTCGGTTCCGAGCGGAGGTATGCCTTTGCGGTCTCGCGGCCCATGCCGAGCTTCACTTCCCCGAAGGCGTACGAGTTCCCACGCTTCTCGAGGACTCCTTCCTGGACGCCGAGCTCGAGGAGGTCGCCGGTGACGGAGATCCCCTCGTTGTACATAATCTCGAACTCGCACTGGCGGAACGGCGGCGCGACCTTGTTCTTCGAAACCTTCACCTTCACGATGTTCCCGACGACCTTCTCATTCTGCTTGATCTGCGCGGATCGTCGGACCTCGATGCGGACCGACGAGTAGAATTTCAGCGCCATGCCGCCGGTCGTCGTCTCGGGGTTGCCGAACACGATCCCAATCTTGTGGCGAATCTGGTTGATGAAGATGAGGCACGTGCGCGTCGAGCTCACGATCGGCGTGAGCTTCCGGAGCGCCTGAGACATGAGCCGCGCATGGAGCCCCATGTGTTGGTCGCCCATCTCGCCTTCGATCTCTGCCTTCGGGACGAGCGCGGCGACGGAGTCCACCACGATGAGGTCGATGCCTGCGGAGCGCACGAGCGTCTCCACGATGTCGAGTGCTTGCTCGCCGGTGTCCGGCTGGCTGATGAGGAGCTCGTCGGTCTTCACGCCGAGCTTCGCGGCGTACTCCGGGTCGAGCGCGTGCTCCGCATCGACGAACGCGACGATGCCGCCGTTCTTCTGCGCTTCCGCAGCGACGTGGAGCGCGAGTGTCGTTTTCCCGCTCGCTTCCGGCCCATAGACCTCCACGACGCGCCCACGCGGCAGCCCGCCGACGCCGAGCGCGAGGTCGAGCGAGAGGCACTGCGTCGAGATCGCCTCGACCGCCATCTTCTTCGCCTCGCCGAGGCGCATGATCGCGCCGTCACCGAACTTATCCTTGATCTGCGACACCGCGTCCCACGCGGCGGTGAAGCGGGGGTTCACGGGAACTGATTTGGCCATACCAATATCATTGATTCATTGTTTCATGGTCTCATTGTTTCATTGTTGATCGTTGGGTGATCGATCGAGCCTTAACAATGGAGCAATGGAACAATGGAACAATCAACGCATGGCGATTGGTGCTTCCGCCGCCCGAACGTGGATCCGTCGTTCCACCCGCGTCGTCCAACCATGACGCCGGCGCGCCTCGATGGCGATCGTGTTCACCCCCGGGAGGAGCACGACGTCGGTCGTGAACGCGCCACTCGTATCCGGGATGAATGCGATCCCATTGATCGTGAGGAGTGCGCCGGGTTCGGTCGTGCCCGCGATCGTGATGACGCGACTCGACGTCGAGAGCTGGTCCGCCGGCTGATTCACGGAGAGTGGCGGCGGCGTGACCACCGCCGCGATGCGGTAGCCGGCGACACCGAGGACGAGGAGCGCGACGGCACCGATGAGGAGGCGTCGGATCATGGATGGGTAGTCGGTGTGGGGAGACATAACGACATCATTGTCCCATTGCTGCGCTCGCTTCCGGCTCGCTCCATTGTTCCATTGTTAGCAAGCAATGCCGTCGCCGTACAGCAATGAAGCAATGGAGCAATGAGACAATGTTACTGTTTCTCTTGTGTTGAACTGACCACGAGCGCGACATCCTCGTTATCCCTCGGTGTTCCAGCGCCAGCCGCGCCCAGCACCTCTCGCGGTTTCGCGCCGTCTGCCGGGCCGATGAAACCCTGCGATTCGAGGATGTCGAGGATGCGCGCCGCGCGCGCGTAGCCAATCTTGAGCCGTCGCTGGAGGAGCGACGCAGACCCCTTGCCAGCGGCGAGGAGCGCCTCTTTCGCCTCTGGGAGGAGCGCGTCATCGTCGCCCTCCGCGAACTCATCGCCACCGCTCCCGTCCTTCCACGCGACGATCGGCTGTTCCTCGAGCGGGTCTGCTTCCTCGGCGCCATCCGCGTGTTCGCGGAGGTGTTCGACGATGCGCTGCACCTCAGCCTCCGAGACGTACGCGCCCTGCAAGCGCTTCGGCTTCGAGAGCTCCGCGGACGTGTAGAGCATGTCGCCGCGGCCGAGCAGCTTTTCCGCGCCCATCGCATCGAGGATCGTCCGGGAGTCCACCGACGAGGCGACGGAGAACGCGGCGCGCGACGTGATGTTCGCCTTGATGAGGCCGGTGATAACATCCACGCTTGGCCGCTGCGTCGCGACGACGAGGTGGATGCCGACCGCGCGCGCCATCTGCGCGAGCCGGATGATCGCGGCCTCGACCTCCGCCGCCGCCGCGACCATGAGGTCCGCGAGCTCATCAATGATGATGACGAGGTACGGCAAGCGGTCGTCCGGCCGGCGTGAACTGTTGTACGTCGTGAGGTCGCGCTTCTGCGCGCCAGCCAAGAGCTCGAACCGCCGGTCCATCTCGTGGAGCGCCCACTTGAGCGCGTGGACGGTCTTCTTCACATCCGTGACGACCGGCGTGAGGAGGTGTGGGATGCCGTTGTAGATCGGGAACTCGACGCGCTTCGGATCCACGAGGAGGAGGCGGAGGTCGTCCGGGCCGTTCTGGTAGAGGAGCGAGATGATGATCGCGTTCAACAGCACCGATTTCCCGCTCCCGGTCGCGCCAGCGACGAGAAGGTGCGGCATGCGGTCGACGTCCGCGGTCCACACCGATCCGGCGACATCTTTCCCGAGCGCGATCATGAGGTTCGAGGAGCGCTTCGTGAACCCTTCTGATGCGAGCACCTCGCGGAGTCGCACGATCGCGACCTTCTGGTTCGGGACCTCGATGCCGACGAGCGCGCGACCGGGGATCGGTGCCTCGATGCGGATCGGGTGCGCGGCGAGCGCGAGCGCGAGGTCAGACGAGAGCGCGGTGATGCGCGAGAGTTTCACGCCCTCGGCCGGGCGGAGCGTGAACTGCGTCACCGTCGGGCCGACCCGAAACTCGCCCATCTCGACGGGGATCTTGAAGTGTTCCAGGGTCTTCCGGATGATCTCCTGCTGCGCGCGGACATCACCGCTCGTCGGCTTGCCGATCTCATCCGAGAGGAGGTCGAGGGGGAGGTCCACGCGTGCGCGTCTTCGACGCGCACGCGGAGTGACGAGTGACGAGTGACGAGTGACGAGTTGATCGCCAGACATTGCGACGGATGTTTCCGTTTCCGGCTCCGAGACCGGTGGGGGGAGCGGCTGCTGGTCCCCTGGCGTGAGTGCACGTGTCGAGAATGTCGGTTCCTCCGCCGCGGTCGCTTCCTGCTTGCGGTGGTACCGCGCGGTGCGCAGCGCGAGCTGCGCGCTGGCGACGGTACTGATCAGCGTCCGCCACGCCGTCGCGATTTGTCGGAAGGAGAGGTGGAATCCCAAAAAGATGCCGATGATTGCGAGGCAGGTGAGGATGACGCCGCTTGCGAGCGCACCGAAGAGTCCGGCGAGCGGTGTCGCCGCAGCGAGCCCGAGGTATCCCCCACCATCGGCGATTGCCGGGAGCGTCACCGGCGCGCTCTTCCCAAGCTTGATGTGGAGGAGTCCGGTGAGTGAGAGCGCGAGCAGGAGCAGACCGAGGAGCTGGAGGACGGAGAAGGGCGGGCGCCCTTGTCGCGTAGAACCGTCCGGCTGTTTTTGCTCACCGACCGGACGCGTAAAGAGGCCGGCGAGGACAAGGAGGACGACCGGCACGAGGAACGCCGCGAGCCCGAACAGCGCGCGGAGCGCATTCGCAATCGCGGTGCCGGCGGACCCGGCGATGCCGGCGAACGCGAGCACGCCGACCACCCCGAGCGCGAAGAGCAGCACGATCGCAATCCCCCGCCGCGTTTCGGGGGAGATCTCGGGAACGGTCTCTTCGGGCCTACGGCTCCGTTGCCGGTGCCGCTCCTCACGCCGCTGCCTCCGCGCACGTCGCATAGGTAGTCCTTCCAATTTCTCCCCTTCATTTTACCACTTTTCATCTTCGCTCACAAAATGTTGAGACCCCGACCAGCGTGGTCGGGGTCCCGTCATCTCGCTCTCGTGGTAGCCCCTTTGCCGGCGGCTCGCGCTGGATGCGGTCATCCGCACGAACTCGCCAGACCGGGACGGGCCATGGGTCTCCTCCTTCCTTTTTCGCTGTTTGTGGAAAGAGGCCCTCGGATCGCGCGACGTGCAGTCGCTCCATGTGCGATTCCTGAGGGCCTCTCCGGGGAAAGGGCTTCGGTCCAACGCGTCGATACCGTTCGGTTGTCGTGCGCGTCAGAAAGGACGAAGCGTCAGCGGCGTTGCCGGCCGCCACGGCCTCCACCTCCTGCGCCGGAGATCGCATTCCCGATCGCGGTGAACAGTCCACCGACGACCTGGAGCACGACGCGGACGAGGAGTACGACGACGGCACTGGCCGCACGGAACAGCGCCCGGGTGACCGGGAAGTTCCGCTGGCCGAGCATCGTTGCGATGCCGTCGAGGACGAGCGTGAGGAGCAGGAGGCTCCCCACCAGCGGAACGAGCTGGTCCATGGGTCACCTCCACCGCGCGCACCAACATGAATGTCGGTGCGTATGGTGGAGGGGGTCCCGAGAGACCCCCCGCTCGTTCCCGCGCTACTTGCCGCGCAGGTACTCGAGCGCGTCGTTCAGGGTCGTGAAGACGTTGCCGTCCACGATCCAGTAGGCGCGCCCTCCAACGACGGTCTTCGTCATCGGCGTCCCTCCTGTTCTGCTGCCGGCAGATCGCGGGGTCGCGCTTTCAGGCGGCGACCGGAACCTTACATCGTCATTTCGACCGAGCCGAAGCGAGTGGAGAAATCTCCGGCCGATCCGATCGGAGATCTCTCGACTCCGCTGCGCTTCGCTCGAGATGACGAGTTTTGCAAGGCTCCTTACAGCCATTCCCACCGCGCGCACTGAGTTCACACGGCACACTCAGTACGCATGGTGGAAGGGGATCTCGGAGATCCCCTCCGGGTTGCCAGCGTGGGAACGCTAGTGGTTGGGTTCGCCGACGTACGGCCGGACCGACTCGACGACGTCGAACGGCAACGTGCCGCGCTCGGTGTCGTAGGTCAGGACCGCGACCGGTACGTTCGCCAGCGGGTTCTGGTCGCAGATCGGCGTGAACTCCACCTCGAACTCATCGAGGGCGTCGTTCGCGTCGTCGGCGTCGGTCTCCAGCGTGGCGACCGTGGCGTCGGCCTCCTCGAGAGTGATCGTCTCCCCCTCGAAGGCCAGCGGCTGCGCTTCGACCGGCGCGACGCCGATGACCTTGGCGATCTGGGCGCGCGTCACCCAGGGGAAGGCCGCGAGCATGGCGATCGGGGCCGCCACCGTGGCGGCGAGGAGCGCGACGCAGGCGATCGCGCTGATGCGGCTCGAGCGGATTCGGGTCGTTTCCATCTTGTTTGTCTCCGTGTGAAAGGGTTGGACCAACAGCCTCCGGGTGCGATCTCGTGATCGCCTCCAGAGGAGTTGGGAGAAGTTGCGTCGGACCATCAGCGCCTTTCGGCACGTCAGGTCACGCTTGCGCATCTTCCCTCTCCTGCCTCACCGAAGCTTTTTGTTCGCCTCGATGAGGACTTCCCAGTGTCGTGTACCACCCGGTGACACGACGTTCAGTTTCAGGACCGCTGGGCGCGATCCGTTCCGCCACCGTCCCCCGGTGCAGCGCCGTTGCCGGCGCTGCACCGGGGGTGCCGGGTGGTGCCCTACTCGTCGCCCGCGACGTCGTCCGGGGTCACGTACCCCCGGCCGCCGAAGTTCGGGGTCTC
>CAZPCZ010000041.1:0-12246 GCA_964585225.1 uncultured Gammaproteobacteria bacterium | reverse complement strand
GAGCTGGGGCCGCGGCGACACGCTGCATGTGACTTACACGGACGTTCTGGGAACGGCGGAGACGCGGAGCGACACGGCGCTGGCGTTGGAGATCGCCAGCACCGCGATGGTCCAGTTCTATGAAAATTATGACTACACGGACGATGTGGACACCTACCTTGTTCTGGACAACATGTTCGTCCTTGTCCAGGACACAGACGAAAACCGTAATCCACAGATCAAGGACACCGTACGGGTGACCGTTTACGTCGGCAACGGTCCGGGAGTGGCGCCGGTGGGGCTGGTGCTGGACACGGATGGGATATTGCTCACGGAAACCACCGAAACAAGCGGAATCTTCCGGTCAGATACGGTCGCTGTTTCCAATGTCCTTCCGCTGACGTCCAATGATGGCCGGGTGACTTGGGGAGAGGACGACACGGCCCATGTCGTGTATGAGGACATTCTGGGCGCGAGCGAGACCCGGAGCGACACGGCGGTGGCGGTGGGTATTCCGACCGGAGGAATTGTCTCGATCTTTGAGGATCAGGGATATACCGACGACACGGACACGTTCTTGACGCGGGACATCATGAGGCTTCTAGTGCAGGACACGGACGAGAACCGCAATCCCCAAACCGTGGAGACGGTGGCGGTGACGGTGTATGTGGGTAACAATTCAACCGAGGGTGGGTTTGCGGCTGGGTTGATACTGGATACGGAGACGATCTACCTGACGGAGAGCGCGGAGACGAGCGGTGTTTTCCGGCATGACACGATCATCCTGACCGACACCCGCGTGCCAATTGTCGGAGACGGGTGGATGAGCTGGGGCGTGAAAGACACGATCTTCGTGCTTTACAAAGACGGCAACGATCCGACCGATACGTTCGGGGACACGGCTCTGGCCATCGAAATCACCACAACCGCCTCCATCCAGTTCTTCGAGGACACCGGATTCTCGGATGACGTCGACACCTATCTGACTCGCGACCTGCTCTTCGTCTGGCTGTCCGACACGGACGAAAACCGCAACCCGCAGGTCAGCGATACCCTCAGCGTGCTGGCCTATGTGGCCAATGCGACCGCCGGCGGCGGCGCGGCCGGTCTGGTGCTGGACACGGAACGGATCTATCTCACCGAATCGGCCGAAACAACGGCGATCTTCCAAAGCGCGGCGGTTCGACTCACCGATACGGTCGTCCCGGCGGTCGGTGACGGGATCATGAGCTGGGGCCAGTCGGACACGATCCATGTGGCCTACGATGACGTGTTTGGAGTGAGCGAATCCCGGAGTGATACGGCTCTGGCGATCACCATCTCGACGTCGGCCAAAGTCGAATTCTACGAAGATTCTCTTTATGGAGACGAGGTTGACACGTACCTGCCGAGAAATGAGCTTGTGTTTATCGCCGTCTACGACACGGATGAAAACCGGAATCCCCAGACCATCGAGACGGTCACGGTCACGGTCTTCGTCGGAAACGGCGGCGGCGCCGTGGGTGGACCGGAGGGAATGATCGTGGATACGGAAGTCCTGATCCTGACGGAGGCCGGCGAGACAGCGGGACTGTTCCGCAGCGGGCACCTCGTGGTTGTGGACACAGAATTTTTCATCGTTCCGCAAAATGGGCGGATTACCGTCGGATTGTCCGACACTCTGCATGTCGCCTACGTCGACAGCAACGAGGTGACGGACCTGCGGATCGATACCGCCCTCATCATCGATGCGGCGACGCCGTCCTACACCCAGGTGTACGAGAGCGGGTATGTGGACGAGGTTGACACGCTGCTGACGAGGGATGTGATGTTTGTGGTGGTCTTCGACACGGACGAGAACCGCAATCCGCAGGCCCAGGACACCGTCAAGGTTGTGGTCTACGTGGGCAACGGGACGCTGGAGGGTCCAAGCGGCGCGGGACTGCTGATCGACACCGAGGTTCTCTACGTGACGGAGGCCGGCGAGACCAGCGGCGTGTTCCGCAGCGTGGAGGTGGTGGTGACGGATACCCGGTATCCGAAGGTGAACGACGGCGTGGTGAGCTGGGGCCGGCAGGACACGATCAGCGTCCTGTACGGGGATGTGAACAGTGTGGACACGAGCAGTGACACGGTGTTGGCGATCGAGATCGCGACGGCCGGGAAGATGGTGGTCTATGAGGACTCAGGATTCCTGGACGATGTGGACACCCTGCTCACGCGAGACGTGATGTTCATCGCCGTCCACGATTCCGATGAGAACCGGAATCCCCAGTTGAAGGATACGCTGGGAGTGATGGTGTATATCGGTAATGGAGTGTCGGAAGGAGGGAGCGCGCAGGGTCTGGTGCTGGACACGGAGCTGATCTGGGTGACGGAAAGCGAGGAGACGACGGGCGTGTTTCCGGGCATTGCGGTGGTGGTGACGGACACGGTGTACCCGAAAGTGAGCGACGGGATCCTGAGCTGGGGCCGGCAGGACACGATGCAGGTGGTGTATACGGACGTGACGGGCACAAGCGAGAGCGTGAGCGATACAGTGCTGGCGATAGAGATCGCGACGACGGCGAAGGTGGTGTTCTACGAGGATACGGGTCTGAGGGACGATGTGGACACGTATTCGACGAGGGACGTGATGGTGGTGGCGGTGCACGACACGGACGAGAACCGGAATCCCCAGTTGATAGACACGGTGAGTGTGGTGGTATACGTGGGCAACGGCCAGTCCGAGGGCGCGGACGCGGGCGGGCTGGTATTGGACACGCAGACCCTGGTGCTGACGGAGGAGGGCGAGACGCTGGGAATATTCCGGAGCGCGGAGGTCATGTTGGCGGACACGGAAAAACCGGTGGCGGAAAACGGCCGGCTGAGCCTGGGCCGGAGCGACACGCTGGCGGTGGTGTACACGGATGTGGCGGGTACGAGCGAGAGCGCGACCGACACGGCGTTGGGTATCGAAATCCCGTCGAACGCCGTGGTACAGATATTTGAGGATTCCACATTCACGGATGACATCGATACCCTATTCACGCGGGATCTCATGTACATCTGGGTGAGCGATACGGACGAGAACCGCAATCCCCAGTTGAAGGATACGGTGACGGTGACCGCCTATTCCGGCAACGCCGGGGACGGGCTGGTTCTGGATACGGAACTGATTTATTTGACGGAAAGCGGCGAGACCACGAGAATCTTCCAGAGCGCCGCCGTGACCGTCACCGATACCCTGGTCCCGGCCGTCAGCGACGGGTTCATCAGCTGGGGCATCAGCGACACGATCCATGTGGTCTATACCGATGTCTTGGGATCGAGCGAGAGCCGGAGCGACACGGTGCTCGCCGTGCAGGCGTCGACGGATGGACTGGTGACATTCTTTGATGACACCGGATATCTGGACGAAATCGACACGCTCCTCACCCGGGATGTGGTCCTGCTCCAGGTCCAGGATACCGACGAAAACCGCAATCCCCATATCAAAGATACCGTAACGGTCACCGTCTACGTCGGCAACGGCACCGCCGAAGGCGCCACTGCGGCCGGTCTGATCATCGATACCGAAACCCTCGTGCTGACAGAAACGACGGAGACGTCGGGTGTGCTTCGAAGCGTCGAAGTGGTGGTCTCGGATACGGTCTACCCGCGTGTGAATGACGGGGTCCTCAGCTGGGGCCGCGGCGACACCCTGCATGTGGCCTACTCGGACGGAAACGACGCCTCCGACACGGGCATGGACACCGCCCTGGCTCTCGAAATTCCGACGGTCGCCAAAGCCATCTTCTACGACGACACCGGATTCATCGACGACGTGGATACGTACCTCACCCGGGATGTGATGCTGATCGCCGTCCATGACACGGATGAAAACCGCAACCCGCAGATCAAGGATACCGTCGCCGTCACCGTTTATGTCGGAAATGGCCAATCCGAAGGCGCCGACGCGGGCGGGCTGGTGCTGGACACCCAGGCGCTGGTCCTCACCGAAAGCGGCGAGACCACGGGTATTTTCCAGAGCGCCATCATCTCGCTGTCCGACACTGAAAAACCGGTCTCGGAAAACGGCCGCTTAAGCTGGGGCCGCAGCGATACTCTGCACGTCACCTACACCGATGTCCTCGGATCCGCCGAAACTCTGTCCGATACCGCCCTGGCGATCGAGATCCCGACCGTCGGCAAAGTGGTCTTCTACGACGACACCGGATTCCAGGACGACGTGGATACCTATCTGACCCGCGATGTGATCTATGTCGCTGTTCACGACACGGATGAAAACCGCAATCCTCAGCTCAAAGATACACTCGCCGTCACCGTCTTTGTCGGCAACAACGCCAATGAGGGCACACCGGCCGGATTGGTCATTGACACGCAGACGCTCGGGTTGACCGAAAGCGGCGAAACATCGGGCATCTTCCAGAGCGCCGGCATTACCCTGACCGATACCGAGCGGCCGAGCGTGGAGAACGGGCGAGTCAGCTGGGGACGCAGCGACACGATACACGTCGCCTATACCGACGTTCTGGGATCGGCGGAATCCCTGAGTGACACCGCTCTCGCGCTTGAGATTTCGACCGCCGGTGTCATCCAGTTCTATGAAAATATTGAGTTCACCGACGAGGTTGAGACATACCAGGTGCTGGATGTGATGTACGTTCTTGTCCAGGACACGGATGAAAACCGCAATCCTCAGAATCGCGATACGGTCCGCGTCACGATTTATGTCGGCAACGGTCCGGGCCTTGCCCCGGTCGGGCTGGTGATCGATACCGACTGGTTCACGTTGACCGAAAGCGGCGAGACCACCGGCATTTTCCGATCAGACTCCATCGGCCTTTCCAACGTCCTCCCGCTTGCCGTCAATGACGCCCGCGTGACCTGGGGCGAGGACGACACGGCCCATGTCGTCTATGAGGACATCCTGGGATCAACCGAATCCCGCAGCGACACCGCGGTCGCCATCGGTATTCCATCGGGCGGACTCGTCGTCATTTATGACGATACCGCCTACTTCGACGAAGTCGATACCTTCCTCACACGGGACCACATGTATCTGCTCGTTCAGGATACCGACGAAAATCGAAATCCTCAGTCGCCGGAAACCGTGTCGGTGACGGTCTTCGTGGGCAATGGATCAACGGAAGCCGGATACGCCCAGGGACTGATCCTCGATACGGAAACGATCTATTTGACCGAAGACGCTGAAACCAGCGGCATGTTCAAGTATGGGCCTGTGATCCTCACCGATACCCGGACGCCCGTGGTGGGCGACCGATGGATCAGCTGGGGCCGCAGCGACACGATATTCGCGTATTACAAGGACGGCAATGATCCGACCGACACATGGGGAGACACGGTGCTGGCCCTGGAAATCACCACCACCGCCGCTATCCAGCTCTTTGACGATACGGGATTCTCTGACGATGTCGATACCTATCTGACGCGTGATCTCGTGTATATTTTCGTCCATGACACGGATGAAAACCGAAACCCGCAGGTCAAGGATACGGTCAGCGTGCTGGCCTATGTCGCCAACGCCACATCGGGCGGCGGCGCGGCCGGGCTTGTCCTCGATACCGAGCGGATCTATCTGACCGAAAGCGAGGAGACCACCGCGATGTTCCGAAGCAGCGCGGTTCGAATCACCGATACGGTCGTTCCGGTGGTCAATGACGGAATTCTCAGTTGGGGTCTGGCCGACACCGTCCATGTCCTGTACGCCGACGTGCTGGGTGTGAGCGAGGAGAAGAGCGACACCGCGCTTGCGGTCGAGATTGGCGCCCCGGGCGTCGCCCAGTTCTACGAGGATTCGACGTATGTGGACGACGTGGACACGTACCAGCCGAGGAACGAATTGGTATACATCGCGGTGCATGACACGGACGAGAACCGGAATCCGCAGAGCATCGAGACGGTGACGGTGACGGTCTACGTCGGCAACGGCGGCGGTCTGGTGGGCGGGTCCGAGGGGCTGGTGCTGGATACGGAGGTATTCATTCTGACGGAAGCGGGCGAGACGAGCGGTATTTTCCGGAGCGCTGCGATCGCGGTGGTGGATACGGAATATCAGAACGTGGCGCAGAACGGCCGCATCACCGTGGGCCTATCGGACACGATCCACATTGCGTATACGGACTCAAACAATACAAGCGACCTCTCCAGCGACACGGCGTTGATCGTGGACGCGGCGACGGTGTCGTATGTGCAGGTGTACGAGAGCGGGTACGTGGACGAAGTGGACACGCTGTTGACGAGGGACGTGATGTTTGTGGTGGTGTATGACACGGACGAGAACCGCAATCCCCAGGCGAAAGACACGGTGAGGGTGACGGTGTATGTGGGCAACGGTATGACGGAGGGGGTGAGCGCGCAGGGCCTGGTGATCGACACGGAAGTGCTGTACGTGACGGAAGCGGGGGAGACGAGCGGGATGTTCCGAAGCGTGGAGGTGGTGGTGACGGACACGGTGACGCCGCGAGTGAACGACGGAGTGATGAGCTGGGGCCGGTTGGACACGATGACGATCGTGTACGGGGACGTGAACGCGGTGGACACGAGCAGCGACACGGTATTGGCGCTGGAGATCGCGACGGTTGGGAAGGTGGTTGCGTACGACGATGGAGGGTATCAGGACGAGGTGGACACGCAGCTGACGCGAGACGCGATCTATCTGGCGGTGCACGACACGGACGAGAACCGTAACCCGCAGTTGCGTGACACGGTGAGCGTGACGGTAATCATCGGCAACGGGACGACGGAGCTGGGAGACGCGGGCGGGCTGGTGCTGGACACGGAGACGCTGTATCTGACGGAGAGCGGGGAGACGACGGGAGTATTTCAGAGCGGCGGGATAACGGTGACGGACACGGAGAAGCCGGAGATCGGCAACGGCCGGGTGAGTTGGGGCCGGAGCGACACGATGCAGGTGGTGTACGCGGACATAGTGGGAACGAGCGAGGAGAGGAGCGACACGGTGCTGGCGGTGGAGAAGGTGACGGGGTCGGTGGTGCAGTTGTACGAGGACGTGAACTTCACGGACGACGTGGACACGTATTTTACGCAGGACGTGATGTACATCTTGATGCAGGACACGGACGAGAACCGGAATCCCCAGCTGCGGGACACGGTGCAGGTGACGGTGAGAATCGGGAGCGACACGAACGGGCAGATATTGGACACGGAGATTGTGACGTTGACGGAGACGAGCGACACGAGCGGAGTATTCCGGAGTGTAGGGATCATACTGACGGACACGAAGGTGCCGGTATCCGGGGACGGGGTGCTGTCGTGGGGTCTATCGGACACGACGTATGTGGTGTATGTGGACGCGAGCGACGGTACGGACACGGCGCTGGACACGGCGCTGGCGGTGGACCGGGCGTACACGGCGAACGTGCAGATCTACGAGGACGCGCAGTACCGTGATGACGTGGACACGATGTTGACGAGGGACGTGATGTACATCGAGGTGGTTGACACGGACGAGAACCGCAATCCCGAGGGGATCGACACGGTGAAGGTGAGCGTATACGTGGGTGACCATCAGACGCGAGTGGTGCTGGACACGGAGGTCCTGTATCTGACGGAGGCTGGAGAGACGGGCGGAGTGTTCCGGAGCGGATCGATAGTGGTGACGGACACGAAGACGCCGACGGCGTCGGATGGTGTTGTGAGCTGGGGCCGAGGGGACACGGTGCAGGTGGCGTATGTGGACGCGAACGACGCGACGGACGCGAGGAGCGACACGGCGCTGGCGCTGGAGATCGGGACGACGGCGAGTTTGCAGATATTTGAGGATTCGGGTCTGGTGGACGAGGTGGACACGTACCAGACGAGAGATGCGATGTTTGTGATGGTGAACGACACGGACCAGAACGTGGATGTGCAGAGGAAAGACACGGTGAGCGTGACGGTGTATGTGGGCAACGGCACGGGTGAGCACGGGTATGTGCAGGGTCTGGTGCTGGACACGGAGACGGTGGAGTTGACGGAGAGCGGGGAGACGACGGGCCTGTTTAAGAGCGCGGGAGTGGTGCTGACGGACACGAAGTCGCCTGCGGTTGGGGACGGGTGGGTGAGCTGGGGCCGTAGCGACACGATGCAGGTGGTGTACACGGATGTGTTGGGTACGAGCGAGACGAGGAGCGACACGGCGTTGTCGGTGGAGATTACGACGAGCGGAGTGGTGCAGTTGTTTGAGGACACGAATCTGACGGACGAGGTGGACACGTACCTGACGATCGACGCGATGTACGTGGTGGTGAACGACACGGACGAGAACCGGAACCCGCAGGTGAGGGACACGGTGTTGGTGAGGGTGTATGTGGGCAACGGAACGAGCGAGTACGGGTATGCGGGCGGGTTGGTGCTGGACACGGAGTTGGTGGAGTTAACGGAGAGCGGCGAGACGACAGGCCTGTTCAAGAGCGTGTCGGTGATGGTGTCGAACGTGGTGGTGCCTGTAGTGAGCGACGGGAAGGTGAGCTGGGGCCAGGGGGACACGATGCAGGTGGTGTACGAGGACGTGTTGGGAGTGAGCGAGCTGAGGAGCGACACGGCGCTGTCGATTGAGGATCCGAAGCAGTCGGTGGTGGCGATATTTGAGGACGCGGGGTATGTGGACGTGACGGACACGTTGAGCGTGAGGGATCAGATGATGTTATTGGTGGAGGACACGGACGAGAACCGGAACCCGCAGGTGCAGGACACGGTGCAGGTGAGGGTGTATGTGGGAGATCACGCGAGCGGATTGGTGCTGGACACGCTGGTGGTGGTGCTGACGGAGGTGAGCACGGCATCGAGCGTATTCAAGAGCGACACGCTGGTGGTGACGGACACGGTGACGCCGAGCGTGACGGACGGTCTGGTGAGCTGGGGCCGAGGGGACACGGTGCACGTGGCGTATGTGGACGTGACGACGCCGAGCGACACGAGTGTGGACACGGCGCTGGCGGTGGAGATCACGACGACGGCGTCGATCCAGTTGTTCGAGGACGGGAGTTTTACGGACGACGTGGACACGTACCAGACGCGGGACGCGATGTATGTGGTGGTGAACGACACGGACCAGAACGTGGATGTGCAGAGGAAAGACACGGTGAGCGTGACAGTCTATGTGGGCAACGGTACGAGCGAGTTTGGGTACGGGTTGGGGTTGGTGCTGGACACGGAGGTAGTGGAGCTGACGGAGAGCGGAGAGACGACGGGCCTGTTCCGCAGCGCGGGCGTGGTGATGACGGACACGAAGGTGCCGGCGGTGGGAGACGGGTGGGTCAGCTGGGGCCGGAGTGACACGGCGCAGGTGGTGTACGAGGACGTGCTGGGCGTGAGCGAGCTTCGGAGCGACACGGCGTTGTCGGTGGAGATCACGACGACGGCGTCGATGCAGATGTTTGAGGACACGAGTTTCACGGACGACGTGGACACGTTCCTGACGAGGGACGTGATGTTTGTGATGGTGAACGACACGGACGAGAACCGCAATCCGCAGACGAAGGACACGGTGAGCGTGTTGGTGTATGTATCGAACGCGACGAGCGGCGGCGGCGCGTCGGGGCTGGTGCTGGACACGGAGAGGATCTATCTGACGGAGGCGTCCGAGACGACGGGAGTATTTCGGAGCGGAGAGGTGCGGCTGAGCGACACGATCGTGCCGGTTGTTGGGGACGGGAAACTGAGCTGGGGGTTATCGGACACGATGCAGGTGGTGTACGCGGACGTATTGGGCGTGAGCGAGGAGAAGAGCGACACGGCGCTGGCGATTGAGATACCGAGCGTGGGGGGCGTGCAATATTATGAGGACACGAGGTACACGGACGATGTGGACACGTACGGGCCGAGGAACGAGATCGTATTGATCGAGGTGGTGGACACGGACGAGAACCGCAATCCCCAGAGTATTGAGACGGTGACGGTGACGGTGTGGGTTGGGGATCACGCGACGGGGGTATTACTGGACACGGAGGTATTTGTGTTGACGGAGGCGGGGGAGACGAGCGGGGTGTTCCGCAGCGGCGTGATCGCCGTGGTGGACACCGAGTATCCCATTGTCGCCCAGAACGGCCGCTTCACCGTCGGGCTGTTCGATACTCTCCACGTCGCCTACACCGATTCCAACGATGCCACCTCCGGCACCGCCCGCGACACCGCGCTCATTGTCGATGTGCCGACCGCCAGCCGCGCCCAGTTCTACGAGGATTCGACGTATGTGGACGACGTGGACACGTACCAGCCGAGGAACGAATTGGTATACATCGCGGTGCATGACACGGACGAGAACCGGAATCCGCAGAGCATCGAGACGGTGACGGTGACGGTCTACGTCGGCAACGGCGGCGGTCTGGTGGGCGGGTCCGAGGGGCTGGTGCTGGATACGGAGGTATTCATTCTGACGGAAGCGGGCGAGACGAGCGGTATTTTCCGGAGCGCTGCGATCGCGGTGGTGGATACGGAATATCAGAACGTGGCGCAGAACGGCCGCATCACCGTGGGCCTATCGGACACGATCCACATTGCGTATACGGACTCAAACAATACAAGCGACCTCTCCAGCGACACGGCGTTGATCGTGGACGCGGCGACGGTGTCGTATGTGCAGGTGTACGAGAGCGGGTACGTGGACGAAGTGGACACGCTGTTGACGAGGGACGTGATGTTTGTGGTGGTGTATGACACGGACGAGAACCGCAATCCCCAGGCGAAAGACACGGTGAGGGTGACGGTGTATGTGGGCAACGGTATGACGGAGGGGGTGAGCGCGCAGGGCCTGGTGATCGACACGGAAGTGCTGTACGTGACGGAAGCGGGGGAGACGAGCGGGATGTTCCGAAGCGTGGAGGTGGTGGTGACGGACACGGTGACGCCGCGAGTGAACGACGGAGTGATGAGCTGGGGCCGGTTGGACACGATGACGATCGTGTACGGGGACGTGAACGCGGTGGACACGAGCAGCGACACGGTATTGGCGCTGGAGATCGCGACGGTTGGGAAGGTGGTTGCGTACGACGATGGAGGGTATCAGGACGAGGTGGACACGCAGCTGACGCGAGACGCGATCTATCTGGCGGTGCACGACACGGACGAGAACCGTAACCCGCAGTTGCGTGACACGGTGAGCGTGACGGTAATCATCGGCAACGGGACGACGGAGCTGGGAGACGCGGGCGGGCTGGTGCTGGACACGGAGACGCTGTATCTGACGGAGAGCGGGGAGACGACGGGAGTATTTCAGAGCGGCGGGATAACGGTGACGGACACGGAGAAGCCGGAGATCGGCAACGGCCGGGTGAGTTGGGGCCGGAGCGACACGATGCAGGTGGTGTACGCGGACATAGTGGGAACGAGCGAGGAGAGGAGCGACACGGTGCTGGCGGTGGAGAAGGTGACGGGGTCGGTGGTGCAGTTGTACGAGGACGTGAACTTCACGGACGACGTGGACACGTATTTTACGCAGGACGTGATGTACATCTTGATGCAGGACACGGACGAGAACCGGAATCCCCAGCTGCGGGACACGGTGCAGGTGACGGTGAGAATCGGGAGCGACACGAACGGGCAGATATTGGACACGGAGATTGTGACGTTGACGGAGACGAGCGACACGAGCGGAGTATTCCGGAGTGTAGGGATCATACTGACGGACACGAAGGTGCCGGTATCCGGGGACGGGGTGCTGTCGTGGGGTCTATCGGACACGACGTATGTGGTGTATGTGGACGCGAGCGACGGTACGGACACGGCGCTGGACACGGCGCTGGCGGTGGACCGGGCGTACACGGCGAACGTGCAGATCTACGAGGACGCGCAGTACCGTGATGACGTGGACACGATGTTGACGAGGGACGTGATGTACATCGAGGTGGTTGACACGGACGAGAACCGCAATCCCGAGGGGATCGACACGGTGAAGGTGAGCGTATACGTGGGTGACCATCAGACGCGAGTGGTGCTGGACACGGAGGTCCTGTATCTGACGGAGGCTGGAGAGACGGGCGGAGTGTTCCGGAGCGGATCGATAGTGGTGACGGACACGAAGACGCCGACGGCGTCGGATGGTGTTGTGAGCTGGGGCCGAGGGGACACGGTGCAGGTGGCGTATGTGGACGCGAACGACGCGACGGACGCGAGGAGCGACACGGCGCTGGCGCTGGAGATCGGGACGACGGCGAGTTTGCAGATATTTGAGGATTCGGGTCTGGTGGACGAGGTGGACACGTACCAGACGAGAGATGCGATGTTTGTGATGGTGAACGACACGGACCAGAACGTGGATGTGCAGAGGAAAGACACGGTGAGCGT
>CAZPCZ010000040.1:0-12374 GCA_964585225.1 uncultured Gammaproteobacteria bacterium | reverse complement strand
TGCGACGGTGTCGCTATCGGGATCGAGTGCGCACCCCCCAGAGGGGGAGCGGCTTGCCGGGGCGCACCCACTGCGGCTTCATGCCCGGGACGAACCAGCGGACGCGTCCGGTCCCGCGCACCATCGCCTGATCGCCATCCACCCAGATGCACGCCGCCTCCTCGACGCCGACGATCGGGTTCTGGCTCACGTCGTGGTACTCGCCGATGCGCTGGTCCCGGGTTTCGCTGAACCGCGCGCGCCCCTTCTCCGCGCGGGGGAAGGCCGGGTAGTGCACGTTGATGTTCCACGGGACGAACCCGAATGCGCCGAACTGCCGGACCGCGTGGACGTTCCAGTCGTTCGTCGTGAGGATCGTCGGCCCGGCGACGTTCGACCCCGCGCTCGCGCCGACGTACGGCTTGCCGCTTCTGACGGCCTGCCGGATCATCCGGAGCAGTCCGGACGACCGCAGTCGCTGGAGGAGGAGGTACGTGTTCCCCCCACCGACGACGATCGCGTCGAAGCGGTCGAGCGACTTCGGCGGCGACTGCCACCGGATGTGTTCGGCGCGGATGCCGATCGTGCGGAAGAACTTCTTCGCACGCGCGAAGAACGTATCTTCGTTGTTGAAGGATGCGGCGGTGACGAACCCGATCCGCCGGCGGCCCGCGAGGAACTCCATGAGCTCCGTGCGGGCATGGCGCAGGAATCGAGACGGACGCCCGCCCGTCGAGAGCAGCAAGAGCCTCATTGGGAACCTCTCCTTCTGGTTGGGGCTTGGGGCCCCTCGTTTCGCTCCTCTATCCGCAAGGGGAATGAGCTTGGCGGTATTGAAGCAGGTATCCCATCCGCCGTCAATGCCACCCCCGTTTTTCGCTTGCCGTAGGCGAATCGTTGGGGTACGGTTCCTCTACGTGCGGACGTGGCGAAATTTGGTACACGCGCAAGGTTGAGGGCCTTGTGCCCGCAAGGGCTTGAGGGTTCAAATCCCTCCGTCCGCATTGAGCAAAGCGAAAGGAGGACGAGCACGTGGACTGCTTCACGTGCGGGAGGGATTTTCCTCCAGAGGCGGATCCGCCTTTGGCGGAGAAGGGGCCGGAACGATGCCGAGCGACGCAGGCGGGCGAGCGAGGCCGCGAGGGCGTGGCCAGGCCGAGGAGGCGCCCGTCCGCCTTTGGCGGAGAAGCGACCGAGAGCCGAAGCCTCATCCCTCCGTCCGCATAGGAAAGCGGTTCGATGAATATCGGACCGCTTTCCCGTTTCCGGAGGTTGACGGTTCTCTGCCCGTCCGATAGAACGGAAGCTCCGGCTGGCGCGGTGCCACGCTGGACCAAACCACCACCGAAGGAGGTGGGAGATGGCAGACCAGTCCATTCCCAACACACGACCGGACCCGCACTCGTACTTCCGCACTGATCAGCCGCGGCTGCAGCACGTCGACTGGAGCGCGGTGGTGGACTTCGGCTCGCGTACGCTCGAGTGCTCCGCACTGCTGCGGTTCGATCGGAGCGGCGTCGTGGATCTCGACACACGCGACCTCACGCTCCTCGCGGTGACGACCATGCTCGGCGTGCCGCTCGAGTACGAGCTCGCACCCGCCGAGCCGGTCATCGGATCGCGTCTGCGCGTCACCATGCCGGAAGGCACCGACACGATGCGCATCTCGTACATCACGTCTCCGAACGCTTCCGCGCTCCAGTGGCTCACGCCGGAGCAGACCCAAGGCAAGCGTCATCCGTTCCTGTTCAGCCAGGGCGAGTGCATCCACACGCGGTCGTTCCTGCCGTGCCAGGACTCGCCTGGTGTCCGCTTCACCTACGAGGCAGAGATCAAGGTCCCGGCGCCGCTCCGTGGGCTCATGGCCGCCGGGCACGTCGCGCGGGAACCGCACGTCCCCAGCGGCCTCTGGATCGAGCGCTGGCGCATGGATCACCCGATCCCGGCGTACCTCATCGCACTCGCCGTCGGCGAGCTCGAGAGCCGCGACATCACGCCGCGTTCGCGCGTGTGGGCGGAGCCGGAGGTCGTGGAGATGGCCGCGTCGGACTTCCGCGACGTCGGCGCGATGATGGAGGTGGCCGAGCGGCTCTACGGTCCGTACGACTGGGAGCGCTTCGACATGCTCGTCCTCCCGCCGTCGTTCCCGTACGGCGGCATGGAGAACCCGCGGCTCACGTTCCTCACGCCCGCGATCGTGACGGGCGACCGGTCCATGGTCTCCGTTGTCGGGCACGAGCTCGCGCACTCCTGGACCGGCAACCTCGTGACGAACGCCACGTGGCGCGACTTCTGGCTCAACGAGGGCTGGACGACGTACGTCCAATGGCGCATCCGCGAGGCGCTCGTCGGAAAGGACGAGACCGCGCTCGAGATGGAGATCCTCCAGCGGAAGTTCCAGCGTGACCTCGAGGCCTTCGCGCAGAAGGACCAGCCGGAGCGCACCGCGCTCGGGACGTTCCTCCCGGGGACGGTTGATCCGGACGACACGTTCTCCCGCGTTCCGTACTTCAAGGGCGCGCTGTTCTTCGTCGCCCTCGAGCGTGCGGTCGGCCGCGAGCGCTTCGATGCATTCGTCCGGAAGTACATCGCGCGCTTCCGGTTCAAGTCCCTGACGACCCCCGAGCTCCTCGACTTCATCGCGAGCGAGCTCCCGGGCGCGCTGGAATCGGTGCAGGCGTGGCGCTGGGTGTACGAGCCCTGGTTGCCGGATGCCGTGCCGGCGATCGAGTCCCCGCTCATCGAGGCGGTCAGCCAGTGCGCGAGCGCCGGCGAGCTGCCGACGCAGGACGACGGACAGCGGTGGAGCGATCCGCAGTGGATCCTCTACCTCGAGCTCTTGCCGCGCGGACGCTCCAAGGCGGCGTTCGCGGCGGCGCTCGACGGGCGATTCGGTCTCAGCGATCGGGCGAACACCGAGGTTCGGTGGTCGTACCTCCTGTTCGCGGTCGAGACCGACTACATGGTGGACGCGGTCCGCGAGAAGGTCGAACGGTTCCTCGCATCGCAGGGTCGCGTGAAGTACCTCCGCCCGCTCTACCGCGCGATGGCGAAGATCCCGAACGGGCCCGCCTGGGCCCGCGAGGTGTTCGACCGTTGCAAGCCCGGCTACCACCCGATCGCGGTGTCGGTCATCGGCAAGATCCTCGCCGAGGAGCCGAAGGCGGCGTCGTAGGTTCGCTTGCAGCGCCCCCACCTCGGTGGGGGCGCTTCTCTTTCTCCACCGTGCGGTGCCGTGGTACGGTGTTACCATGAGAGCGTGCGTGGTCCGCCTATATTTCTGGGCGGTTAGCTCAGCGGTAGAGCATCTCGTTTACACCGAGAGGGCCGCAGGTTCGATCCCTGCACCGCCCAGTCGTCGTACCTATGGCGTGGCTCGTCATGCTCATCGGGATCGCGATCGGTTTCGTGCTCATCTGGAAGTCGGAATGGATCCTCGAGAACTTCGGGCGCATTGATTGGGCGGAGATCCACCTCGGGACCTCCGGAGGCACGCGGATGTTCTGGAAGCTCGTGGGCCTCGCGATCATCCTCCTCTCGCTCCTGTACTTCACCGGCTGCGTGCAAGGAGCCCTCACCTTCATCTTCGTGCCCGGTAGTCGGGGCCAACCCTAGGAACTCGTCAACTCGAATA
Source organism: uncultured Gammaproteobacteria bacterium (assembly GCA_964585225.1). Lineage (GTDB taxonomy): Bacteria > Patescibacteriota > Patescibacteriia > JACPHY01 > JACPHY01 > CAZPCZ01. The sequence goes on along the minus strand of CAZPCZ010000040.1, from coordinate 8,761 downwards.
TTCGTCACCTCGTATGCCGCTCACCGGTGGAACGGAACTCATCAACCCCTACACGATCTTCGAGCGCGTGGGTCTTCGGGCCGGCATGGCCACCGCTGATCTCGGCTGCGGCGTGACCGGCCACTACATCGTCCCCGCGGCGCGCATCGTTGGCGCGGAAGGGAAGGCATACGCGGTGGATATCCAGAAGTCCGCGCTCGCGGCGACCGAGAGCCGCGCGAAGCTCGACGGCGTCTCGAACATCACGTCCGTGTGGGCCGACATCGAGCGGCTCGGCGCGACGCGGATCCCCGCGGGGAGCCTCGACGTCGCGATGATCGTGAACACGCTCTTCCTCGCGCGCGACCGGAACCAGATGATGGCGGAAGCCGCGCGGCTCACGAAGCCCGGTGGGACTGTGCTCGTCGTCGAGTGGAAGACCGACGCGACCGCGGTCGGTCCTCCGGCCGCGCAGCGCATCGGCAAGGACGTCGCCCGCGCCGCGGCGACCTCGGCAAAACTCCAGGAGCGCTCGGAGTTCGAGGCAGGACCGTACCACTATGGTTTGATCTTCGTGAAGTAACGAATTTCTAATTGACCTAATTTCTAATCAATAACCAATCACCAATGACCAATAACCAAACATCGCGTTGGTGAATTGGTTATTTGGATATTGGGATTTATTTAGAAATTAGAAATTAGAAATTAGAAATTCCGTGTCCCTCGCCTTCTGGTTCTCCCTCACCCCGCCGGCGCTCTCGATAGCCAACCAGCGGCTCTGGGGCGGCATCGCCGCCGCGTGCATCATCGCCGCACTCCTCGTGCGGCGCCTCGTCATCCGGCGCCTCGGCAAGCGATTCCTCCAGCAGCCCTGGCAGCGCCTCGCGCGGCTTCTCGCGTGGAGCGGCGTCATCCTCCTCGTGCTCCTCTTCTTCCGGTACGAAGGGGTGCCATTCTTCAGCGCGCGGTTCTGGCTCTTGCTCCTCGCGCTCGGAGATCTTACATGGCTCGTCGTGATCATCCGCGCATTCACGAAGGTCCCCACGCAGAAGCGAGCGTGGGAGGAAGAACAGACCCGCCGCCGTTACCTCAAGTAACGGCGACCGGAATGCCGAATTTCTAATTATTCTAATGACTAATCAATGACCAAGCACCAATGACCAAGCATTGAGTTTGGGATTTGGATATTGGGATTTGATTAGGAATTAGGAATTCGTCATTAGAAATTCTCCCTGTGCCTCACTCCCGCTCCCGCTTTGGTACGCTCGCGGAGCAGTACGCGGCCGTGTACCTCGCCTCGCGTGGCTACCGGGTCCTCGATCGGAACGTGCGGACGCCAGTGGGGGAGCTCGACCTCGTTGCCCGAAGAGGGCGAGAGATCGTGTTCGTAGAGGTGAAGGCGCGCAAGAGTCACGCATACGGCACGCCAGAAGAGTCGGTAACGCCGCAGAAGCAGCGCCACCTCATCCATGCGAGCCAGGCGTACATCGCGGGACACCGCGAGCTCCGTGGACTCCCATACCGCATCGACGTCGTCGCGATCACCTGGCGCGGTGAGGAAGAGCCGGAGGTCGTCCACATCCCGAGCGCGGTGGGTGAGATTTGACTCAGTTCCGTGCCCGTGCTAGGCTAGGAGTAACAGCGAGTGCATGAGTGCACTGGCTGGTTTTTCTTACTATGGCTTCCAGTCCCATCGCCCAAGCAATGAAAGACATCTGTGAGGAGAAGGGGATCGCGTACGAGTCTGTCCTCGAGACCGTCGAGGCCGCGCTCGCTGCGGCGTACCGGAAGGACTTCGGGGAGCGGAACCAGAACGTGAAGGTGACGTTCGACCCGGAGACCGGCGGCATCCAGGCGTTCGACGAGAAGGAGGTCGTCACCGACGAGTTCGTCGCCGAGGCGTTGAAGGAGATCGAGGAGCGCCAGAAGCAGCGCGAGATCGACGCCCAGCTCCGCGCCGAGGGGAAGCTCCCACCGGAGACGTTCCCGCTCATCGTCCCCACCGAACCCGCGCTGAACCCCGACGGCACGCCGGTCGTCGAGGCACCGAAGTACAACCCGAAACTCCACCTCGCGTTCACCGAAGCCCGCACGCACAAGGCGGATGCGGAGGTCGGCGAGACCATCCGGATTCCCCTCGAGGTCCCCGGAGCCTTTGGTCGCATGGCCGCGCAGACCGCGAAGCAGGTCGTCATGCAGCGGCTCCGAGAAGCGGAGCGTGACACGGTCTACAACCAGTGGAAGGGACACGAGGGAGAGCTCATCACCGCGACGGTGCAGCGGCGGGAGGGTCGCACGGTGCTTGTGGACCTCGGTCCGCGCGCGACCGGCGTCATCCGCGAGGAGGAGCAAATTCCGACCGATCGCTACGCGCCCGGGCAGCGCGTGAAGTGCCTCCTCCACTCGGTCGGGAAGACGATCCGTGGTCCAGAGCTCCTCTGTTCGCGGACGCACCCGGACCTCATCCGGAAACTCTTCGCGGTCGAGGTGCCGGAAGTCTCGAATGGTGCGGTGACGATTCAGGCAGTCGCCAGAGAGCCCGGATCCCGCGCGAAGGTCGCGGTGTCATCCACACAGGAGAACGTGGATCCGATCGGCGCGTGCATCGGGCAGCGCGGGACGCGCGTGCAGACGGTCATCGCGGAGCTCAGTGGGGAGAAGATCGACATCATCCAGCACGACGAGGATCCCGCAGTGTTCATCGCGAATTCGATGGCACCGGCGAAGGTGACGCGCGTCGAGCTCCATGAGGATGCTCGCGGTGCGGTCGTGTACGTGAAGCCCGAGCAGTTCTCGCTCGCGATCGGCCGGAGCGGTCAGAACGTCCGGCTCGCGGTTCGACTCACCGGCTGGCGCATCAACGTGCAGGAAGACCGGGAGGGAGGGGAGACGCCTCCGGTCATATCAGAGGAACCCGCGCCCGAGGCACCGACAAGCACTGGTGTGAGCGAGGGAATATCTTCGTGACGAGCCAATGAGAGACCGACGAAAATTTCTAATTTCTAATTTCTAATTTCTAATCAACACCCAATGAGTGAATGCCCAATGGATTGAGCGTGCATTGGACATTCGAGCATTGGGACATTGGGGTTTTGTTTAGAAATTAGAAATTCGTCATTCGGCTTTTTCGTTCCCCTGTGTTCACCACCTTCGTCGTCCAGCCCCTCTACAACCTGCTCGTCGCTTCGTACAACCTGCTTGGGCACGACCTCGGGCTTGCGATCATCGCGCTCACCGTGCTCATCCGCGTCGTCCTCTATCCGCTCTCGCAGGCCGCGCTGAAGTCGCAGGCAGCGATGCAGGTGCTCCAGCCGAAGCTCAAGGAGCTCCAGGCGAAGCACAAGGGCGACCGCGAGGCGCTCGCGCGCGCGACGATGCAGCTCTACCGCGAGAGTAAGGTGAACCCGCTCTCGTCGTGCCTGCCGGTGCTCATCCAGCTTCCGTTCCTCATCGGCATCTACTGGGCGCTCCAGTCGGCCGTGAACGGGAGTTCGTTCGAGCTCCTCTACCCGTTCGTCCGACACCCCGGTACGCTGAATCAGACCGCGTTCGGGTTCCTCCCAATTGCGAAACCATCCATTGTTCTCGCGGTCATCGCCGGCGCCGCGCAGTGGTGGACAACGCGCATGCTCATGGTGAAACGGCCGCCGCCGGCCGCCGCCGCGAAGGGCGGGAAGGATGAGGACATGATGTCCATGATGAACAAGCAGATGACCGTCATGATGCCGATCATGACCGTCGTCATCGGCGTGACGCTCCCGGCCGGGCTCACGCTGTACTGGTTCGTCACGACCGCGCTCCAGGGCGTCCAGCAGCGGTGGATGCTTCGATCGGGCAGCAGCGCAGCAGCGCACTGAGCAGCAGAGCGCGTCCCCCCTCTTGGAGCAAGAGGGGGCGAGGGGGAGTTACGGCCTTGCCCTGCTGCCGGCATGCTCTGCTGCCGCCATTGTATGCGCTTGAGCGATGACCAACTCCGCGGTCTCCCTGTCGAGACGAGAACCGGTGAGTACGTTGGACGGGTCGTCGGATTCGTCATGGACACCCAAGGTGGCGTCGTCGTCCAGTATCGCGTGCGGCCGTCCGGCCTCCTCGCACTGCTCTCCGCATCCCGTGAGCTCCTCGTCCACCAGTCGCAGGTCGTGTCCATTGATGCGAATCGGATGGTCGTGGAGAGCGGTCACACGCCGGAACGGAGCGGCGGGAGGCGGCGCAGGCGCTCGACCCCATCCATGGCTCCACAACCGTTGACGACGAAATCGGATTGAACCAGCATCGCTCTGGCCCTCGGGCCGGAGCGATGGCGTTTCAGGTATGGTAGAAGTGAGACTGAGAAATTCTTTCCGTTCTCTCCCCTTGGAGCAAGGGGAGGTTAGGAGGGGTTAGAGATCGTCCGTAACCTACCCTAACCCTCCCTTACCCTAATGGAGGGGAATACCATCGTCCTCGCCATGACCAAACGTGTGGATTTTTCTACAGTCTCAGAAGTACATGGATGCTCGCGCAATCCGTACATGGTTTGACGTTTTCGATTGGGCGCCCGCCGATCCCTCGTGGGCGCAGCGGCGGCGAGCGATCTGGGCATGGGCGAAATTGAAGAAAGCGCGGCGGTGGGCGCGCGTCCTGCGTTTCGTCCCGTTCGTCCGCATGATCGCGATCGGGAACGCACTCGGGTACGGGAACTGCTCACGCGAGAGCGACATTGATCTCGTCGTCGTCACCGCACCGCGCCGCATCTGGACGGTGCGGCTCCTCGTCGTCGCGTTCCTCCGCCTCTTCCGCCAGCGCCCCGGCGAGCACACGCGGGACGCCATCTGCCCGAGTTTCTTCCTTACGACGGAGGCGATGAATCTGGAACCACTGCAGATCGTTAATCGATCTGCGAGCGCAGCGAGCGACGAGCCGACTGAGCGGGCTTTGCCCGTGAGGGAGCCGGCGTCGCGTGCGGTTGCTGAGAAGCCGGGCAGCGAGGAGCGAGTAAGCGACTTCGGCGGAGGGAAAGGGCCCGTGGGAAAACCGGAAGGTTTGCCCACGATACGGGATCCCTACCTCCTCTTCTGGCTCACCCAGCTCACTGTCCTCTACGACGTCAACGACACCTACGCCGCCTTCTGGCGCGCGAACGAGGCATGGGTGCGGCGGTGGTTGCCGGATGCACGACCGAGAGGAGTCCATCCGCGGATATTTGTCGGCTCCCCACCCCCCCACGTCCCCCCTCCCGGAGGGAGCGGGGGAAAGCAAAAAATTTCTCCCCCTCCCACCGGGAGGGGGGCGCCTGTCCGCCTTTGGCGGGAGAGGGGGTGGGTGGTTGGCGACACCCTCGAGCGCTGGTGCCGTGCGTTCCAGGAGCGTCGTTTCTCTCCAGAGATTCGTGCACTCGCAAACATTGACTCCCGCGTCGTCGTGACCGACCGTATACTGAAGTTCCACACGAACGACCGACGAGCGGAGTATCGGGAGCGATGGGTAGAACAACTGCGCGCATGAGCGTTTCGTATTCGTCATTCGTCATTCGTCATTCGTCATTCCCAACGCTGTTCGCAGCGTTGGGCGGTTTCCTCCTCCCGTGGCAGACGGTGCTCATCCTCCGTCCGGGGACGCTCGGCGGCGTGCCGTGGCCACTCGCAACAATTGGCGTCTACGCGAGCGACGTCGTCCTACTCGTCGCGGCGGTGATTGGCGTGATGCGCGCGTGGCGAATTGGGGCCCTCCCAATGGCCAACCCCCGGGGTTGGCCAGTTCTCACGCGCCGTCGCTTCCTCCTCGCATTCGGATTGCTCCTCCCTCTCGCTGTGGTGAACGCCATCGTGAGTGCGGACCCGTGGTTGAGTGTAGTCGGATGGGTGCGGATCATCGCGCTGCTCCTCGCGCTCGCGGGGCTCCCATATTCCGAGCGGGTGACGCGTGCGGTTCTTGGCGGATTCGTCGTCGCGATGGGCGTGCAGGCGGTCATCGGGATCGTGCAGTTCCTGACGCAGGCGATTCCCGCTTCGACGCTCCTCGGCATCGCATCGCACGCGGCGTGGGTTCGGGGCGATGCGGTCGTCGAGGCGATGGATGGTCGCTGGCTCCGCGCCTACGGCGGCTTCCCGCATCCGAACGTGTTTGGGACCGCGCTGCTCGTGGCACTCGCTGCGCTCGCGGCAGCAGGGCATGGAGGCCCCCCTCTTAGGGTAAGAGGGGGCGAGGGGGAGTTACGAGTCGTTCATAACCCCTCCCAACCTCCCCTTACCCTAAGGGGAGGGGCACCCTTCCCCCCGCGACGACAACTGATCCTCACGTTTGCATTTTGCATTTTGACTTTTGCATTGGTCCTCACCTTCTCCCGCGCTGCGCTGCTCGGGCTCCTCATTCTTCTCGCCGTATGCGCATGGCGAGTAGCGACGCGGCAGCTCGCAACGGTCGGAGCGCTCGCGCTCGTTGCGGCCATGGCGATCACGTGGCAGTTCTGGACACCGCGCTTCACCGGCTCCACGCCGAACGAGCAGCGATCCATCACCGAACGAACATCCGGCATTGAGGCCGCGATTGCATTCGCGAATATTCCACCATTCTTCGGTATCGGCCTCCACGCGATGCCGAGGGCGCTCTGGGGATTTCGGCCTCAGTCAGCAGAGTGGAAAATGCGTTGGCCACTCCACCAATCCTCGGTTGATGCACGAGAGAATCTCACGAGGCGGTCGCTGGCACAGCCGACTCACAGCGTCCCCCTCCTTGCGCTTGCAGAAATTGGACCAATCGGCGTCCTCGTCCTCGTCCTGGTACTCGTCCTCCTCCGCCACTCTTCCCTCTTCCCTCTTCACTCTTCCCTTCTCGTGCTCCCCCTCCTTCCCTCTCTCCTCTTCGACCACCACCTCTGGTCGCTCCCTATCGGCCTCGCACTCGTGTTCGTCCTCGCCATGAGCGTCGGAACGCTGACAAGCGCAAGGGTTGACACGCGAGAATAGCTGCGGTACGTTCTAGTATGGTTAGGTCTTTTCCAACGGAAAGGCAAAGAAACCATGACCGAACAGGGACGTACGAACTACTACGCGGTCCTTGGCGTCGGCCGAGAGGCGACGCCGGAGGAGCTCAGGCGAGCGTACCGTGCGGTCGCCTTCACGTGCCACCCGGATCGCAATCCGGACAACCCGGAGGCCATGCAGCGCTTCAAGGCGGCGAGCGAGGCGTACCAGGTGCTCACCGACCCCGAACGGCGCGTGCGGTTTGACCGCGGGGATGACCTCGGGCTCTTCGGCGCTTCCGCGGCACGCGAGGTCGCGCGGCGGCGCGTCGAGCGCGCGGTCCTCGATCACCTGCGAAACTTGCGGTCGTCCACGACCGCCGGAGGAACCAGTCCATGAGCGCTATCACCGTGCGCGGAGCGCTCGCCGAACGCTACCGCGCATACCGCGATCTCTGCGAAGACTTCGACCGGTCGCTCATCCCGACCTACCGCGCGACGCTACTCGGGAGCCCGGCGCAGGCGGACGAGCAGACGATCGCGCTCGTGCTCCGCGGGCAGGTGCGGTTCGCACCGGCAGCGCGCGAGGTCTTCGCACGTGCGTTCGCGGAGGATGACGCAGCGGTTGCGTTCGTCGACCTCCAGTCGCATCTCAACGTGACCGACGGCGCACGCGAACTCATCACGGCGCTCAAACAGGCGGATCGCACTGATCGGCTCGCCGAGGCGCTCGTGCTGCTGTTCATCGCAGCGAATCCGAAGCTCGTGACCATCGAGGAGCCGGGCGAGCTGCCCACGGAGGACGACGGCGCCGACGATTCGACGGATCCACCCGACAAACCCCCAGAAGGATACGGAGGGTAACCATGGCAACAGGCACCGAACTCGCGCGGCCGGAGGACCTCCGGAGCGCAGCCGAAGCAATCACGCGCAAGCTCCGTGAGGGAGACGGGCGCGCAGCAGAGACCGCGATGGCGCTCTACGCGCCTCAGACCCAGGCGCTCGTCGTCCGCACCGCGTTCCTCGATGCGATGTCGCGGCGGCTTGGCGAGTCGCAGGCCGACGCGCTGCGCCGTGCTGGCCGCGAGGCCGAGCGCGTGCTCGACACCGTGCCGACCGGCACCGCGACGGACGTCGCGCAGCGGCTCGACCACCAGGTGCTCAGCGCGATGCTCTCCGCGGGCGCCGGGGAGCCCTCCTCGACGGTCGCGCACCTCGTGGATCCCAAGCGCATCCAGGACCTCCTCGCGAGCGATCTCGAGATCTGGACCGAGGAGCACCTCGACCCCGATGAGCACCCGGCGAGCACCGGGACGAGGCGGAAGTCGATCAACGTCACGCACCTCGTTCACACGCTCTGGACGATCCTCCAGACGGACGACGAGCGCGCCCGCGCGTTTCTCGGTAAGCTCAACCCGGCTCTCGTCGCCTACCCGCTCGCGCTCGAGCTTCTCCGACCCACCGTCGTCCGCGCTCCGGCGCAGGAGGAGGACGATGAGGGAGACGAGGACGACGCAGCGGCTGGCGGCGACTACTTCGGGGCGTTCCGCAATGCGGTGAGTCAGGGACCCGTGGCGCTCGAGCTCACCGACAGCGATCTCGTCCATCTCCTCGAGCGAATCTTCGAGCTCTCGCCGGAGACGTACCGCGAGGTCGTCACCCACGCGCAGGAGATGGACCTCGATTCGGTCCGTGAGCAGCTCGCGGCTGAGGCGGATGCGCGAGCGTCCGGCATGGACGAGGCGCCGGTGAGCGCGGCGGGCGACGAGATGTTCGCCCCCCTCGACCCGCCGAAGGTGGGTTGACGGGCGGAACGTGATCAGCTAGAGTGGGCTAGCGGTG
>CAZPCZ010000039.1:2941-12398 GCA_964585225.1 uncultured Gammaproteobacteria bacterium | reverse complement strand
ATCGTGTGGTTGCGCCGCTGGATCTCCTCCCGGAGCTTGGACATTGTGATATACCAAGACGATCGCGCGTACGCGAGGAGTGGTGTGTCGCACCGCCAGCAGAATGGATACGTATGGCGGATAGTCTCATCGCGGAAGAGGAGCCTTCGCTGTTGGAGATCCGCTCGAACATCCGCGTCTGCCTGTTTGAAGAACTTTCCCGCGCCGGGAAATCCGTCCATCACCGTGCCGTTTGCGTGCACGGTGAAAACTGGGGGAATTCCGTTCGCCTTCCCGAGCTCGAAGTCCTCTGCGCCGTACGCGGTCGCGATGTGCACGATGCCGGTACCGTCTTCGAGGGAGACGAAGTCGGCCGGGAGGACGGAGTGCATCGCTGAATGCTGAATGCTGAATGCTGAATGCTGTATTTGATACAACGGTTCGTACGTGGAACCCACCAACTCGCTCCCGCGGATGGTCTGGACGATCTCACTGCCCTCTCCCAACACCCGACCAACGAGCGGCTTGGCTAGGATGAGGTACGATAGTGAGTGCTCGGTGGTCGCTGGGCCGGCAGCTGGTGCTGAAGGGAGGCTTGTCACCCTCCCTTTGGGGGTTCGATTCCCCTCCGGTCCAGCCACCGGGCTCTTGGTTTCCTGTGGAAATCCGAACTTGACAACGTCCCGCAGCGTGCTATCCTGATTATTGGGTGACAAGCCTCCCTCAGCACCGTGGGTCTCGGACCCAACAGAGGGGCTCTCCGGAGCCCTTTCTGTTTTTTTGTCCTCGTCCTTGTTCTCGTCCTCGTACATTCGCACCACCGCGTACTCCACTTCCGGATGCACCGCGAGCGCGACGTTGCCGGAGAGCGTCCACGGCGTCGTCGTCCACGCGAGGAAGAAGGCGCGTTCCGGTAGCCCTGCTGCCGCACTGCCCCGCTGCCCTGCTGCGAGTTGAAATTTCACGTACACCGATGGATCTTCCACGTCGTCCTCATAGCCCAACGCCACCTCATGCGACGAGAGCGGCGTCTCGCAGCGCGGGCAGTACCACACGGACCGGTAATCGCGACTGAGCAACCCCCGATCCCACGCCTGCTTCAGGAACCACCACACGCTCTCGACGAACGGCATCTCATACGTCACGTACGGGTTGCGCATGTCCATCCACGCCCCCACGCGATGCTTGAGGTCTTCCCATGCGCCCTTGAACTCCCACACGGAATCGCGGCACTTGGCATTGAACCGTGCGACACCGTACGCCTCGATGTCTTTCTTCGTCTTCAGTCCGAGCGCCTTCTCAACCTGAAGCTCGACCGGGAGCCCGTGCGTATCCCAGCCCGCCTTGCGCCGCACGCGGTAGCCGCGCATCGTCTTGTACCGCGGGATGATGTCTTTATACGTGATCGGTTCGACGTGGTGCATGCCCGGCGGCGCGTTCGCGGTCGGCGGGCCATCGTAGAATACGAAATCTCCCTTCGCCGGATCACGCGCGACGGATTGTTCAAAAACGCGCTCACGGTCCCAGAGCGCAAGGATTTCCTCTTCCCGTTGTGGCCATGGCTGCGGTGGCATGTAACGAGAACCATCGTATCGCGGAATAGACGAAAAGGAAATCCGCCCCAGGTTGCCCTGGGGCGGATCATCGTGTACGCAGCTACACGTCGATTGTCTCGTGGTCCTTGCAGGCGAACGCCGTCCGTGCGAGGTCCGTGCCTCCGAGCGTCGTGAGGCGCGCGCACGCCTCCTCGAGCCGGTGCCGCACGTCGTCGTCGGTTGCCGCGGGGTCGTGGTGCGTGATGCCGAACCGCTGGACCTCCGCGCGCACCGCGGTCTCCGCAGCATACACCGGCGTCCCGTGCCCCCATCCAACCTTGTGCTTCCGGTATTCCCCATCCTCGTACTGCGCGTCCTGGATGAGGAGGTCGGCACCGCGGAGGTGGATGAGGAGATCGGCGGCCCAGCCCGGCGTCACCTCGTGGTCGGTGAGGAAGACGAACGTCTTCCCCGTCGGCCGCTCCTCGAACCGGAAACTCACCGTGTACTCCGGGTGCGTCGTCTTGTACATCCAGACGACGAGACACTCGCTGAGCGGGTACGAACCGGCCTTGCCGAAGGGGTTCTTCGGAAAGAGGATCTGCCCGCCGTCCGCATCGCGTTCGCGCAGCGCGTGGACGCGCTCGAGCTTCACACCACCGATCGGATGGAACACGAGCACCTGCGTCCCGATGTGCTCGAGCGGGACGAGCGTGAACTGGTGACGCACCTTCCCGAAGTGCACCGGGAACTCCGGCTCGCGCATCTGCTGGCCGTACACCTCGAGCGGGCCGACGCCGTGCTCCTTCGGACCCCACACGACCGTGTGGCAACCGGGGACGTACGTATGCGCGCCGAACGGGAGGCCCTGGATGTGGTCCCAGTGGTAGTGCGTGTGGAGGAGCGCGATGTGCTTGATGCCACTCCGGAGGAGATCGGCGGTTGCCCGACGGTACCCGGACCCCGCGTCCACAATGAGCGCGACGCCCTCGGGGAGGCAGGACGAGTGGATGCGGAGACACGTCGTGTTCCCGCCGAACTCTGCGTACTCGGTGCCCGCGACCGGAACCGACCCGCGCGTCCCGTACGTCGTGACCTGCAGCGATGTCGCCATGGCGTCTTCTCCTGCGGCATGGTGCCGCGTTGTGAACGAACGAACTCGATCGTCCGCATGGTCACCATAGGAGACCCCCATGGCACCGAGAATGGGGGCTGTCGAAATTTCGGACAACAGGAAACCCGCCCCGATGGTCATCGGGGCGGGGTCCTATGACACGGCTCTCCACCTCACTCTTCCGTTGCTCCCGCCGCCTCCGCGAACTGGAGCCCCGAGTACGTGCACGCGCGGATGAAGTCGTAGTCGAAGAGGTCACGGGGTGGGGCGCCTCTCGCCTTGCGGACCTTCGTCCCGTCCTTGTAGAGGTCGACATCCCGGTCGAGGAAGATCCGGAGGCAGGTGCGCTCGCCAGTGAGGTCCCGGGCGGTCGGGGCGAGGCGGAGGTGGTACGCCATGTACTTCACGGCCCACCAATCCTTCTCTGCGATCTCCGGGGGGGTCGGGCGATCCCTCGTGTCCCGAGAGGGGGGACGGCGGAAGAAGTTCACGAAGTTCTTGAGCGCGAGCTCCTCGGCCCTGAGGTTGCGGAACTTCGGAAAGGCCTTCGTGGGGTCCACCGGGTTCGATGGATCCGCTCGGAGTACACAGAGGAACTGGAGGTCTCCACCGGTCGAGGGGGCACGGCTCTGGGAGCGCGTGAAGGCATCGGCGAGGTACTGGCGCTCGGCGTCCGTCAGTGTGCACGGAGGAGTGAGGGTCTCGGTGATCGCCTTCACGGCGTCCTTGAGGAGCTTCGTGGCGTTGGGGTCTTCGGCCGGTGGGGGTTCGTCGGCCTTCACGCCCTTCTCGAGCTCGGTCTCCGGGGTGACGGGGGTGGTGGTCGTGGTCGTGTCCTTCGGGGCGCCCTCCGTGGGGGTCGGAGCGGTGTTCGTCGCGGGAGTGGTCTCTGTGGTCTTCGGGGCGCCCTCGGTGGGAGTCGTGGGAGGAGGAGTCGTTGGGGTCGTTGGGGGAGCGGTCGGGGCGGTGCCGGATTCCACGGTGACGGTCGTCGTCACACGGGAGGATTTGTTTCCGCTCGTATCCTCAGCCTCGAGGGCAAAGGTGAAGGGGAGGCCAGCGATGAGGTCAGAACCAGCGTACGTGTACGTCTGGAGACCCTTGTTCAGGATGGAGAGGATGCTCGTCGCCTCACCGCGGAGGAGCAGCACGCGGAGGAGCTTGAGGTCTTGGTCGGCAGGATCCTTCCAGGTGAGGGTGACCTTCGAGGAGGATGAGGTGCCCGTGAGGTTGGTTGGGGCGGCCGGGGCAGTGGTGTCTGCAGGGGCAGGGGCAGCGCTGGAGATGATGACCGTTGTCGTCGCGGAGTCCGAGCGGTTGCCGGAGGTGTCCACCGACTGAACGGCGAATGTGTACGTCTGACCGACGATCAACGTCGGCGTATCCGTGTTCGGATCGGTGAACGTCTGCGCTCCCTTCGCGGGGGTGCCGCGGAGGTACGTCACGTCGCCCTGGACAAGGAGGACGCGGATCGTAGAGAGGTCGGTATCCGCCGGATCGGTCCACGTGCAGGTCGCGGTGCCGGACCCGGAGGTACAGGAGACGCTGGTCGGTTTGGCCGGTGCGGTCGTGTCGGTCTGGGTTGGGGAGCCAGAGGGCTCGGTGGCCGCGAAGTATGAAAGGGAGGTGGTCGTGAACGAGCAGGTGGAGGAGGCGACGGTACAGGTGGTGTGCTTCGTCGTCGCGTCCGAGAAGTCCCCATCCGCATCGCGGTACACGTCGAGCACGATGCCGGCGGTGACCGTCGAGGAAACGGGGGTCACGATCGTGATCGCGTCGCTAGAGGTGAGGGAGACGCCCGGGACCCCGTACTGGATGACCGCCTTCTTCGTCCCGGGGACGTTCGTTGCGGAGGAGAAGTAGTCGGTCAGCGCGATCTGCGTCGTGTCGAAGGTGCCGCCGCCGGCGCGGGTGAACACCGCGTTCTGAGGGACGGTGACGAGGACAGTGCCGTCGGAGGTGGTCACCCGCGAGCGAAGCATCGCGGCGAACACTGCCTGAGATGCTGCGGTGTTCGAGCCGGTGACGGTGAGGTACCCCTCGTCGGCGAGCGAGGAGAGCGTGGGATCGTCGAAGGCGTGACCCGAATCGAAGGCGGTGCGGAAGATGCGGGTGGCGTCTGCGGCGAGCACGTCGCTAGAGGTAGACGCGAGTCCGGTGCTCCCACCGGTGAGGTACAGCGTGTACCAGAAACCGGGGGTGAGCGCGGTGTGCGAGCACGTGATCCGACGGTTGGCGTTGCCAGAGCCGTCATTGCCGAGTGAGATCGAGGTGCACAGGCTCGACCCCGTCGCCGTCCCGGACCGGGTGGTACCGGTGTTCGCCTGCAGGGCGACGTTCCGGTTCGCCCCGATGATGGTGCCGCTGTGCCCGACGGCGATCGCGTCGGACCCCGCAGCGAAGAAGTGTACCGCATTGAGCCCGCTCGTCGTCCCGCTCGTCTGCGAAGACCAGTTTGTCCCGCCGTCCCTCGTCCGGATGATCGTGCCAGACGCGCCGACCGCGAGGCAGTCGCTCGCGCCCATGCAGGAGAGTTTGCGGAGGTCGTTCGTCGTCCCGCTTGTCCGGCTCGTCCAGTTCGACCCACCATCTGACGTCGTGAGCACGGTCCCGCCCGCACCGACGACGATGCAGGCGGTTGCGGAACTGCACTCGACGCTGTAGAGCGCCTGCACGGTTCCGCTCGACTGCGTCGTCCAGGTCGTCCCGCCGTTCGCAGTCTTCGTAATGATACCGCCAGATCCCACAATCCACCCGGTCGTCGCGTCAAAAAAGTACGTATCCATGAGCGGATTCGAAAGGCCGGTCGAAAGCGCGGTCCACGTTGTCCCGCCATTCGTCGTCTTCAGCGCGACCGCGTTCGAGGCGTCCCCGCCGACCGCCCAACAGTTGTTGTTCCCGTCACTCTCGTTGAAACAGAAGAGGCCGTGGAGGGCTTGCGTCGTCCCGGTCGTCTGCGCGGTCCAGGTCGTGCCGCCGTTCGTAGTTTTCAGGATGGTCCCGCTCCCACCGATCACGTACGCAATGCTCGCGGTCGTCGAGAGCGCCTCGATGTCCTCGAGGTTCACACTTGTCCCGCTCGTCTGCGGAACCCACGTCCTCCCGTTATTCGCTGCCGCAATGAGAATGGTGCTGTTCGCCCCAACCGCCCAGCAAGTCGCATTGCTCGCGCCGGGTGGGGATGAGCAGTCGATGCCGTTCATCACTACACCACTCACGCCAGCCGAGACGATCGTCCAGGACGTTCCGCCGTTCGTCGTGAGGAGCACCGTCCCGCTCCCGCCGACCGCAACGCCGGTCGTCGCGCTCGTGAAGGAGACGCCGCCGAGGTCCTGCGTCGTGCCGCTCGTCTGCTGCGTCCAGTTCACCCCACCGTCAGTGGATGTGTAGATGAGGCCGCCGGACCCGACGACCCAGCCGGTCGTCGCGGATGTGAAGTAGATACCGTTCCAGGTTGCGGAGACAGGAAAGGCTGCGGTCCAGTTCGTGCCACCGTCCGTCGTCCGATAGATGAGGCCGCTGTCGCTCGCGATCCAACAAATAGTGGTGCTCGTACAGAAGACGTCCCCGTGGTTGCCGACGACGCCGGTCTGCGCGGTCCAGGTCGTGCCGCCGTTCGTCGTCTTGAGGATCGTCGTGCTGTTCCCAACCGCGTAGACCGTCGAGGCATTAACGGCATGGAGGCCGAAGAGAATCTCGGTTGTCCCGGATGTCTGTGCTGTCCAGCTCGTGCCACCGTTCGTGGTCTTGAGGATCACGCCGCCGGCGCCGACCGCCCAACCGGTGATGGCATCCGCGAACGCGGCGGCTTTCAGGTTCTGGGCGGTCCCGCTCGTCTGCGCCGTCCAGGTGACACCGACATCAGTCGTCTTCAGGATCTTCCCGCTGTCCCCAACGAGGTAGCCGATCTGCGAGGTCGGAAACGCGATGCCGTTCATCCCCTGCCCACTGCCAGCGGTACCACCGATCCAGGTCGAGCCGCCGTCGGCCGTCCGGGTCGTCGTCCCGCTCGCACCAGCGGCGACCGTGTGGGTCGCATCAATGACCTGGACCGCGTTGAGCGCACTGGAAGTACTCCGTGTCGCCCACGTCGGTGAGAGGAGCGAGCTCGATGCGATCGGGTTATCGAAGTCCGCGGTGATCGTGACGTTCGTCGCGACGGCGAACGAGGCGTCGGTGATCGCAGAGGAGAGTGCCGGCGCGCCGATCGTGCGGAAGGCGCGGGTGACGTTCACAGCGAGCGCATCACCGGTGTTACTCTTCACGCCGGTCGTGAGCGTGAACGTGTACCAGGTGTTCTTCGAGAGCGCGCTGTGGTTGCAGGTGAGTGTCACCCCGATTGCGAGCGTCAAACTCGTACAGAGGTTCGTGCCGCTCGGTGCGCCAGTCTGGGCGTTGCCGGTATTCGCCTGGAGGAGGACGTTGTTATACCCGAAGACGAGGGCTGTTCCGCTTGCGCCGACGGACCACACTGATGACGCGCTCACACCACTCACATCCTTAATGGCGTTCGTCGTATTGCTCGTCTGCGAGGCCCATACCGCGCCGCCATCGTCCGTGTACAAAACCGTGCCGCTGTCCCCAACGGCCCAGCACGTGTTCGTGTCCACGCAGGAGATACCATTGAGATGATTCGCCGTCCCGCTCGTCTGTGCTGTCCAGGACGTTCCGCCGTTCGTGGTCTTGTAGATCGCACCGCCGTTCCCGACGACGTATGCGGTCTCGGAGCTGATCCCGTAGATGCCATTGAGCTGCACGGAAACCGTGAGATCCTCAGTCGCCCAGGTCGTCCCGCCATTCGTTGTCCTCCGGATGGCACTGGTGGCGCCAGCGGTCCATGCGGTGTTCGCGTCGAGCGCGTGGACCGCAAAGAGGACGGCCGACGTATTGCTCGTCTGTGCTGCCCACGTACTGCCACCGTCCGTCGTCTTCAGGATCGTCCCTTGGTCGCCGACGACCCAGGCGGTGTTCGTGTCGCTCGCAGAGATGCCCATGAGGTCGAGGGCCGTCCCGCTCACCTGACTCGCCCAGGAGCTCCCGGCGTTTGTCGTCTTCTGGATGATGCCGGTGGCGCCAGCGAGGAAGGCGGTGTTCGTGTCGACCGCATCGAGGCCGCGGAGGTTCGTGTTCGCGACGCCTTGGAGCGTCGTCCACGTCGTCCCGCTATTCGTCGTCCGGAGCACGGTCCCAGAAGCACCGGATGCCCACGCAGTCGTCGCGCTCACCGCATCGACGTTCCCGAGCAGGTTCGTCGTCCCGCTCGTCTGGCTCGTGAAGGTACCGAAGCTCGCCGGACCGAGCGCGACACTGGACACGATGCTCACCGTCGCATCGACCGCAACCCCGGTTGCAGCATCGGCCGGCGCCCCACCGGAGAAGGTCGGGGCAGCGGCGAGGGTGCCGGTTGGGAGGACGCCGCTCAGGCTCAACGCGAACACGACGACCGTGAGCACGATCGCCAGTCCACCGGCGAGGTATGGGAGATGATGGGGTTTCACGAGCAGATTCACATCCCTCGAGGGCATACGGGCGGCTCATCGCTTGACGGTACGCCCTCGGACCACGCGCGAGACCTCAGGCGCGATATCGCTACCCACAGTATAGCGTAGAATGGCAACACGGTGAACCCCCCCCTCTCTATCCACTCCATTCCATGCCGCTTGAACTCACGGCGAATTTCCATCCGACCGGCGACCAGCCCCGTGCGATTGTACAGCTCACGGGGTGGGTTCGGGCTGGGCACCCGCACGCGACGCTCCTCGGAGTCACGGGGAGCGGGAAGACGTACAGCATGGCCGGGATCATTGCGAACACGCAGCGCCCGACGCTCGTCATCTCCCCGAACAAGACCTTGGCCGCGCAGCTCTACGGGGAGTTCAAGGAATTCTTCCCGACCGCAGCAGTCCACTACTTCGTCTCGTACTACGACTACTACCAACCCGAGGCGTACGTCCCGAGCTCCGACACCTACATAGAGAAGGAAG
The DNA here is from genome assembly GCA_964585225.1 of uncultured Gammaproteobacteria bacterium. Taxonomy (GTDB): domain Bacteria; phylum Patescibacteriota; class Patescibacteriia; order JACPHY01; family JACPHY01; genus CAZPCZ01. The sequence goes on along the minus strand of CAZPCZ010000039.1, from coordinate 3,786 downwards.
CAATGGTGAACGAGGAGATTGATCGGCTCCGGCACGCCGCGACGCAGTCACTCCTCACGCGATCCGACGTCATCATCGTCGCGTCGGTCTCGTGCATCTACGGCCTCGGCTCGCCGGAGGAGTATGGGAATGTTCGGATTGCGCTCCATCGCGGGGACCGCGTCGAGCGGCGCGGCCTCATCCGGCAGCTCGTGGATCTCCAATTCCAACGGAATGACGTGGACCTCTCCCGCGGGACGTTCCGCGTGAAGGGTGACACCATCGAAGTGTTTCCGAAGGCCTCGGACAAAGACTGGATCCGCATCGAGTGCGGCGGCGACCACGTCGAGCGGATCACCGCGCGGGACATCGGCGGCACGATCGGATCGCTCGACGAGGTGACGATCTTCCCGGCCACGCACTACGTGGCGTCGCCGGTACGGTTCCAGAGCGTGCTGGCAGACATCCGAGGCGAACTCGATGCCCGGCTTGCGGAGCTGCGCGCGGCCGACAAACTCCTCGAGGCCCAACGCCTCTCGCAGCGCACGACCTACGACCTCCAGATGCTCGAGGAAGCCGGCTACGTCCACGGCATCGAGAACTACTCGCGGTACTTCGACGGCCGCGAACCCGGACAGCCGCCGTTCACGCTGATCGATTTCTACAATTATGCGTACTCTCCATCTCGTCATTCCGAGCCCCGCAGCAGACGCTTCGCGTCGCAACGGGGTAAACTCCGCGAGGAATCTCACAATAGTGTGAGATCTCTCGACTCGCGCTTTGCGCTCGCTCGAGATGACACAAAAAATAACTGGCTCTGCTTCATTGACGAATCCCACATCACGATCCCCCAACTCCGTGGCATG
>CAZPCZ010000039.1:0-2841 GCA_964585225.1 uncultured Gammaproteobacteria bacterium | reverse complement strand
CTGGCTCTGCTTCATTGACGAATCCCACATCACGATCCCCCAACTCCGTGGCATGCACGCGGGTGATCGCTCGCGCAAGCAGACGCTCATTGAGTACGGCTTCCGGCTCCCGTCCTGCCTCGATAACCGACCGTTGCGATTCGAGGAGTTCCGGCAACGGGTGCCGCAGACGATCTACGTGAGCGCGACACCGGAGGAGTACGGGCTCGGAATGTCAAATGTCAAATGTCAAATGTCAAATGTTGCCCTCATAGCCGAACAACTCATACGGCCGACGGGGCTCCTCGACCCCGAGGTGGAGGTGCGGGCGAGCGAGGGGCAGATCCAGGATCTCATTCGCGAAATTGAGATACGTGTCGCGAAAAAACAGCGCGTGCTCGTCACCGTGCTCACGAAACGGATGGCGGAGGACCTCGCGGAGTATCTTCGCGAACGCGAAATCAAGGCCTACTACATCCACGCCGATGTCGAGACCTTCGAACGCGTCGAGATCCTCGATGACCTCCGGCGCGGTCGCTACGACGTCGTCGTCGGGATCAACTTGCTTCGCGAGGGGCTCGACCTCCCGGAGGTCTCGCTCGTCGCGATCCTGGACGCGGACAAGGAAGGGTACCTCCGCTCGAGAGTCGCGCTCATCCAAACCATGGGCCGCGCGGCGCGGCACGCGGAGGGACGCGTCATCATGTACGCGGATCGCGTGACGGAATCCATGCGTCTCGCCATTGCCGAGGTCGAACGCCGCCGGAACATCCAAGCAGCGTACAACCGTGAGCACGGCATTACGCCGACATCCATCGTGAAAGAAATTCGTGGGCCGATCGTTGGGCCGAGCAGGAAAAGGTAAACTCCCCGGACCTCACGGTCCGGGGAGTCGTTGTCGTGTCGTCGTTCGCGGCTAGCGCCCGCGGATGGGCTCGCCGGCCAGCGGGTTCGACTTCTCGGGCGTGGTGCCCTGCGAGCCGTCCGCCGCCGCGTCCTTGGGTACGCCGTTGCCGCCGGCATTGGCCTTCTTGCCCTTGCCCTTGCGCTCGCGCTTCGGCTTCGCCGGGGTCATCCCGGTCGACGCGTCGTCGGTCGTGGCCGTCGGCTCGCCGCCTGCGGCCACGGGAGCCGCCTGCGACCGGTGCCGCTCGATCCACCCGGAGTTCCGGTCGCGCCAGATCTCGCCGGCGAGCTCGAGGAAGCGGAACTGCCGGTCCTCCGCCGTTGCGGGGATGAGCTCGCGCTGCTTGCGCGCGCGGATCTCGTTGATCTGCGCGGCCTGCTCGTCCGTGAGCAGCGCCTCGGACGCGATGTCGGAGAGATGCCGCACGATGGCGGCGACTTCCGGAGACCCCTGGAGGCTCGCGAGCGGGATGGTCACCGGCTTCGGGAACGCCCGCTCCGCGCTGCCGTTCACGGCGAGCACCGCGATGCACTTGCCCACGCTCTCCCTGTTGACGAACGCGAGCTGGATGACGCCGCTCACGGTCGCCATCTTCCCGTCGCCCCGCGGTACGAACAACTGCACGAGGACGCACCCGAACTGCCGATCCGCCGCGAGGGGCTTCAAGGGATCGACGAGGTCGTAGAGCTCGAACGCCGTCGGGAACGGTCCCGACTCGAGGATCGCGAGCTGCGCCGGACGCTCGGCCTCCGCCGCTTCGATCGCGCGCGTGTAGAGCTTGCGGATGCTCTCGCTCACGCAATCGCGGAGCACGCTCGGGCGACCGGCCGGGAGGTAGCGCTGTCCGCGGCTCGTGATCACCCCCCGCCTGGAGCGGCCGAACATCTGCTGGAAGTGTCTCTCGTCGATCACCTCCCAGAAGCCGTACCGCGCGGCGGCCTCGAGGACGCGGTGGTGGTCCCCGAAGTGCTTCCCGCCGTTCGCGGCGGCCACGACGCGGCTCGCCTCGTCGACGCGCTGCCACGACTCGCCGATCGCTTCCGCGATGCTGCGACTGCGCAGCTTGATCTGCTCCTCGAGGAGTCCCTGCGTCTCGCCCGCCTCGCGGCTGCGGCGCCCGAGCGCTCTGGCGAGTTTCGTCTGGATCGTGCAGAGCTCGACGAACGCCGGCTCGACCTGCTTGAAGGCGCCCTGAGACGCCTTGAAGGCTTCACGGGCCTGATCGGACCTCCGCGCGATTTCTTCCGCCTCGTGCGCGGTCGCGGCGAGGATTTCTTCGCGATGCGCGAGGAGCTCGTCGAGGGGGACGATTCCCCCGCCCCGCATGCGTTCCTTCAGCGTCGGGGGGCGCGGGGGGGTGGGGGCGGCCGACGTGCCGCGGGCCTTCCCCCTGCGCAGCAGCTTCTGCCTCGCAGCCTCTTGCGCGGCCGCGAGTCGTTCCGGTGTGAGAACCGGATTGTCCATGGTCTCCTCCTTGCCCCGGGATCAACCGGAGGCGAATGCCCGGCCTGAGGCCGGGGCAGGTGGTGGCGTACTTCTTTCGATGTGAAGGTTCTTCGACGCACCCGGTTTCCCAGGTGCGAGGAGGAATCGTAGCACGGATGACAATATTCTGTCAAGTCCACGTAACAAAACTGTCGCGTGGATAACATGTTTGCGCTCAACCTCGTAGAATTCGCTTTCTATAGCGAGCACGATAGTACCAGATCGCGAACCGGTGCGCTTCGTCCCGAATGCGCTGGAGGAGGTGGAGCGCCGGGGAGTTCCCGGGGAGCCGGAGCGGATGGCGCTCTCCGGGGAGGTAGATTTCCTCCAGCCGCTTCGCGAGGGCAACGACCGGGAAGGAAATCCCCGCAGCACGCATGGCCCGAAGTGCCGCATTGAGCTGTGCCTTGCCGCCGTCGATGAGGATGAGGTCGGGATCGGGCCACGGGTCCCTGTCCATAATTCTTGAT
>CAZPCZ010000038.1:4526-13399 GCA_964585225.1 uncultured Gammaproteobacteria bacterium | reverse complement strand
CTCGTGGTCGCCGGGCGGGCGGCGGGAACCATCGAGCGCACGAGCGCGCTCTCGGCGAACAACCTCCTCGTGCTCACCCTCGCGTTCTTCTTCCAGATCAACCTCGTCCTGTTCCTCTTCAACCTCATCCCCATCCCACCGCTCGACGGGTCGAAGTTGCTCTTGGGCGCGTTGGATCATCCGCGGTATGAAGCGACACGCTCCTTCCTCGAGACCCGTGGACCGATGCTCCTCCTCGGCCTCATCATCGCAGACCAGGTGGCCGGCGGCGCGATCCTCGGCCGCCTCTTCCACGGCGCGCTCCGCTGGGCCGCTGGCCTGTTTTGACACGCCTGACCCCCCTTGGTACGCTCGTTCATGACGACTCGATCCGAGCCGTTTTCCGTTCCACGCTTCGCGTATCATACGGATATGCGGATTCTACGCGGATCTACAGATATGCGGATATTGCGGATTTGATATCCGCGTATCCGCATCATCAGCGGGATCCATCTGCATCATCCGTATTTGGCGTAAGTCATATGCCCACCATCCGCCAACTCCTCCGTCACCCGCGCCGCTCCCTCCGGACGAAGTCGAAGGCACCGGCGCTCCAGACCGTGTTCGACTCGCTCCACCGTCGGCGCTTGACCTTGGCGTCCGGGAGCCCGTTCAAGCGCGGCGTGTGCCTCAAGGTCACGACGATGACGCCGAAGAAGCCGAACTCCGCGATTCGGAAGATCGCGCGCGTCCGGTTGTCGAACGGGCAGGAGGTCACCGCGTACATCCCCGGCATCGGCCACAACCTCCAGGAGCACTCGATCGTGCTCATCCGCGGCGGCCGCGTGAAGGATCTCCCGGGCATCCGGTACCACATCGTCCGCGGCGTCTACGACGCGACGGGCGTCGAGGGGAGGAAGCAGAGCCGGAGTTTGTACGGGGTGAAGAGGAAGTGACCGCGTCGGAACGGCAAGGCAGCTTCATTGTCGACGCGGTCATCCCGAGGAGCTGCAAGCGACGAGGGATCTCACGCGGAACATGGTGCGAGATTGCCACGTCGCCCTTCGGGCTCCTCGCAATGACGGACTGATACCACTATGCGACACAAGAAAGCTCCACGTCGGAACATTGCGCCCGATCCGAAGTACGGGTCGGTGGCGATTGCGAAGTTCACGAACTACGTCATGTACGGCGGGAAGAAATCGACCGCACAGGCGATTGTGTATGGCGCGCTCGATCGCATCCAGACCAAGGCCAAGCGCGATCCGCTCGAGGTGTTCGCCGCCGCAATCAAGAACGTCGCCCCGGCCATGGAGGTGAAATCGAAGCGCGTCGGTGGCGCGAACTACCAGATCCCGTTCCCCGTGCGCGGTGAACGGCGGCAGGCGCTCGCATTCCGCTGGATCCTCGGCGCCGCGCGTTCGCAGAAGGGGAAGCCGATGGCCGAGAAGCTCGGTGAGGAGCTCCTCGCGGCGTCGAACAACGAGGGGGCAGCGGTGAAGAAGCGGATGGACGTTGCCCGCATGGCAGAAGCGAATAGAGCATTTGCTCACTTTGCTTGGTAAGTGAGCTATGCCCCGTGAGTATTCGCTCGAGAAGACTCGCAACATCGGGATCATCGCCCACATCGACGCTGGGAAGACGACGGTCTCCGAGCGCCTCCTTTTTTATACTGGGAAGAAGCACAAAATTGGCGAGGTCCACGAGGGCGAGGCGACGATGGACTGGATGGCGCAGGAGCGTGAGCGCGGGATTACGATCACTGCCGCGGCGACGACGCTCTTCTGGAAAGACCACCGGTTGAACCTCATTGACACGCCCGGGCACATTGATTTCACCATTGAGGTCCAGCGCTCACTCCGCGTACTCGACGGCGCGGTCGTCGTGTTCGACGGCGTCGCGGGCGTCGAGCCGCAGTCCGAGACCGTGTGGCGGCAGGCGGATAAGTACCGCGTGCCGCGGATCTGCTTCGTGAACAAGCTCGATCGCCTCGGCGCGGATTTCGACGCGGACGTCGCGTCCATCCACGAGCGACTCACGAAGCAGGCGATCCCGATCCAGCTCCCCATCGGGCGCGAATCGGACTTCCGCGGCGTCGTGGATCTCATGACCGAGAAGGCGTACGCGTGGACCGACGAGCTCGGGAAGGATTACGAGGAGATCCCGATCCCTCCGGAGATGGCGGACCGCGTCCGCGAGGCGCGGCACGCGCTCGTCGAGGCGATCGTCCAGCACGATGAGTCGCTCCTCGAACAGTACCTCGGCGGAACGGCACCATCGGCTGCCGACCTCATCCGCGTGCTCCGCGCTGCGACGATCAGGTTCGAGCTCATCCCGATCCTCTGCGGATCGGCATTAAAGAATAAGGGGGTCCAGCTCCTCCTCGATGCGATCGTTGCGTACCTCCCGAATCCGCTCGACCTCCCCGCCGTGCGGGGGTTCCATCCGAAGACGAAGGAACCGATCGAGCGTCCTGCATCCGATGATGCCCCGTTCACCGCGATCGCATTCAAGGTGGCGACGGACCCATTCGTCGGAAAACTCTGCTACTTCCGCGTGTACAGCGGGATGCTCAACTCCGGGAGTTACGTCCTCAATACGTCGACGGGGGAGAAGGAACGCATCGGGCGTATCGTCCGTATGCATGCAGCAGCGCGAGAGGACGTTGATGCGGTCTACGCGGGCGAGATCGCGGCCGCGGTGGGACTCAAGGGGACGTTCACCGGCCACACGCTCTGCAACCCCGACCACCCGATCGTCCTCGAGGCGATGACGTTCCCCGAACCGGTCATTTCGCTCGCCGTGGAACCGAAGACGAAGGCGGACCAGGAGAAGATGGGCACCGCGATCCAGAAGCTCGCGGAGGAAGACCCGACGTTCCGGGTGCGGACGGATGACGAGACGCTCCAGACGATTATCTCCGGCATGGGCGAGCTCCACCTCGACATCATCGTCGACCGCATGCGCCGCGAGTTCAAAGTCGAGGTGAATACCGGGAAGCCGCAGGTCGCGTTCAAGGAGACGGTGAAGGCGACCGCAGAGGCCGAGGGTAAGTACATCAAGCAGACGGGCGGGCACGGACAGTACGGACATTGCTTCCTCCGCGTCGAGCCGAACGAGACGGGGAAAGGCTACGAGTTCCTTGATGAGGTGACCGGCGGTCGCATCCCGCGGGAGTTCATCCCCGCGATCGAGAAGGGCGTCCGCGAGGCGATCGCGAAAGGCGTGCTCGCCGGGTACCCGGTCGTTGATGTGAAGGTCGCGGTGACCGACGGGAGCTACCACGACGTGGATTCGTCCGAGATCGCGTTCAAGATTGCGGGGTCCATGGCGTTCCAGGATGCGATGAAGCGCGCGAAGCCGATCCTCCTCGAACCGATCATGTCGCTCGAAGCCGTGACGCCGGAACCGTTCATGGGAGACGTCATCGGCGATCTCAACGCGCGACGGGCGCAGATTAAGGAGCTCCGGGATCGCGGGAACGCGAAGGTCGTTGATGCGATCGTGCCGCTCATGGAGATGTTCGGGTACGTCACGCAGCTCCGATCGATGACGCAGGGTCGCGCGACCTCCACGATGGAGTTCGCCCACTACGCCGAGGTCCCGAAGAACGTCGAGCAGGCGATCGTGGAAGGAAAAAGAAAGTGAATTTCTAATGACGAATTTCTAATTTCTAAATAATGACCAATGTCAGAATGCCCAAATTGGTCATTGGTGCTTGGGTAGGTATTGGATATTGATTAGAAATTAGGAATTAGAAATTAGGAATTCACGAAGCCCCTTGACTCCGCTCCCGTACGCGGTACCATCATTGTCAGAGGACCTGTATGGACCCAGCCCTCCTCAACCATTTGCTCCAGCTCGCCGCGAAGACCGGCGATCGGCTCATCGTGGTTGATCCGAACAGCCAGCAGCCGTTCGTCCTCATGGGGCTCTCGCAGTACGAACAGCTCCTCGGGAGCAACGCGGATGAGCGCGGATGGCGGGCGGATGCGCGCGGATCGGAACCGACCGTTGCTCTGCCGCCAACCATTGCGCCGGGGCTCGACCCCGTTGCCCAGCGAGCGAACGCAGAGCTTGCGGCGTGGCGAGCGCAGCAGCCAGCGGTGCTCGTGGAGCAGCCAGCCGCGATCGAAGGGTTTTCTCCAGAGCCGCTCCACGCCGTACCGCCGGACGAGGATCGGTTCTACGTGGAACCGTTAGAATAGCCTGTGGCAAGGGCCATCTTGCACGTTTTTTGGCTCATGGTACACTGATGGTAACGTTTGAGGGAATCGCTACACGAAACCCTTTTTTTATTCGCCATTGAGCGGAAATTTTGTAGAAAACCGATATGGCCGAAGTAAAGAAATTCGAGCGGACGAAGCCGCACGTCAACGTCGGGACGATCGGTCACGTCGACCATGGGAAGACGTCGCTCACTGCGGCGATCCTTCAGGTTCTGCGCGCGCACGGGAAGATCGCACAGGACAAGGGCATCGACCAGATCGATAACGCGCCGGAGGAGAAGGCGCGTGGGATCACGATCAACACTGCGCACGTCGAGTACGAATCGGACAAGCGCCACTACGCCCACATTGATTGCCCGGGGCACGCGGACTACGTGAAGAACATGATCACCGGCGCGGCGCAGATGGACGGCGCGATTCTCGTCGTCTCTGCTGCAGATGGCCCGATGCCGCAGACGCGCGAACACATCCTGCTCGCGCGGCAGGTCGGCGTCCCTCAGATCGTCGTCTTCCTCAACAAGGTGGATCAGGTTGCCGACAAGGAGCTCGTTGACCTCGTCGAAGAGGAAGTGCGTGACCTGTTGAAGAAGTACGAATTCCCCGGTGACGCGATCACCGTCATCCGTGGGTCCGCGCTGAAGGCGCTCGAGAACCCGAAGGACGATGCTGCGTCGAAGCCGATCTTCGACCTCCTCGCGGCGCTCGATGAGAAGATCCCGGAACCGGTACGCGAGACCGACAAGCCATTCCTCATGCCGATTGAGGATATCTTCTCGATTGAAGGCCGCGGCACTGTCGCCACCGGCCGCATCGAACGCGGAAAGGTGAAGCTGAACGAGGAGACGGAGATCATTGGGCTCCGGCCGACGGCGAAGACGGTCGTCACCGGCATCGAGATGTTCAACAAGCAGCTCGACGAGGGGATCGCCGGTGACAACGTCGGGCTCCTCCTCCGCGGGGTGAAGAAAGAGGACATCGAGCGCGGGCAGGTCATCGCGAAGGGTGGGAGTGTCACGCCGCACACCGAGTTCACCGCCGAGGTGTACGCACTCACGAAGGAGGAGGGCGGCCGGCACAAGCCGTTCTTCAAGGGGTACAAGCCGCAGTTCTACCTCCGGACGACGGACGTGACCGGCGAAGTGTCGCTCCCCGAGGGCGTCGAGATGGTCATGCCGGGTGACACGGTGACGATCACGGTAAAGCTCCTCGTGGCGATCGCGCTCGAAGAGAAGCAGCGGTTTGCGATTCGCGAGGGCGGGAAGACGGTCGGCGCCGGGGTGGTGACGAAAATCCTGAAATAGCGATCCGAATGATCCGAATCCCCATCCAAATGCTCCGAATATTCGAGTTATTCGGATGTCATTCGTAGATGAGGATCGCATTGTCCTTTTCCCGCATGACTGATACCGTATCGACCACACCGATGACCGCACCGGTTCCCGCGCCGAAGCCGAAGCGTCGGAAGCCAACTCCACCGCCACCGGCGGAGGTCGTTGCGCCGACGCCAGATCAGAAGCCGGCTCGAGCGAAGCGGGGGAAGGCAGAGGAGGAGCACGCGCGGATTCGGATTAAGATTCGTGCGTACGACCACAAGATCATCGATGAGTCGTCGAAGACGATCGTGGAGGCGGCGAAGCGGAGCGGCGCGAACGTCCGTGGACCAGTCCCGCTCCCGACGGAACGGCGGCGGTACACGGTGAACCGATCGCCGTTCATCGACAAGGATGCGAGGGACCAGTACGAGATGCGGATCCACAAGCGCCTCCTCGACATCGTGGATCCGACACCGAAGACGATTGAGGTCCTCACGAGCTTGAGCCTACCAGCCGGCGTGAGCATCGAGGTCAAAATGTGAGGTGCGTGGGAAGGATCGGTTGGACGGTCCGATGGACATCGGACCTACGCCAATCGAAAACCGCCACGGACCGATGAGCATTCACGATTCAAAGGTTGCGAGATGAGTCTCTCCACGAGGTTCGTGCGGAATGGATTGAGAGACGCGATTGGATACGCGGTGGGATGATCCGATGCTGATCGGATGATGCCACGGCGCTTCCATCGCGTTTTCGTTATGGCGTTTCTCCTCGCCAGAAAAGTGAAGATGGAGCAGCGGTGGGCGGGTGATGTTGCGGTTCCGGTGACGGTCCTCGCGGTGGAGCCATGCGTCGTCACGCAGGTGCGTACGCTTGACCGTGATGGGTACGCGGCGGTCCAAGTTGGTGCGGGGACGCGGAAGCGATTGACGAAGGCCATGGCGGGACACGTACGGGGAGCCGGGATGTTCCGATGGCTCCGGGAATTCCGTACGAGTGATGAGGGACGAGTGAAGAGTGAAGAGTCCTTGGAATGGAAGGTGGGCGATCACGTTGACGTCTCCATATTCAAGCCGGGTGACCATGTCCAGGTCAGCGGGGTGTCGAAGGGGAAAGGGTTTGCCGGTGTCATGAAGCGACACCACTTCCATGGGCAGGACGCGAGTCACGGGACCAAGCATGCGCACCGAGAGCCGGGCTCGATCGGTGGTGGTGGCCGCCATGGGAAGGGGCACGTGATCAAGGGGATGCGGATGGCCGGGCGGATGGGTGGCGATCGCATCACCGTGAAGGGATTGGAAGTTGTTCATGTGGATCCTGATCGACATGAACTCATCGTGAAGGGCGCGGTGCCGGGTGCACGCGGCGCGCTCCTCGAAGTGCGGACGTACGAGGGACATTGGAAGTGATGTCGTATGCCCTTCGTTCCCATCTACAACCAAACAGGCGAGCAGACTGGCACCATGGAGCTCCCACCGGAGGTGTTCGGCGTGGCTCCGAAGGCAGCGGTGCTCCACCAGGTTGCGGTTGCGCATGCGGCGAATGCTCGGCATCCCATTGCGCACACGAAGCATCGCGGCGATGTGCGCGGTGGCGGGAAGAAGCCGTGGGCGCAGAAGCACACCGGTCGCGCGCGGCATGGTTCGATTCGCTCGCCGCTGTGGGTCGGTGGCGGGATCGTATTCGGCCCGCGAGCGGAGCGGAACTTCACCCAGAAGGTGAACGCGAAGGTCCGCCGGCTCGCGCTCCGAATGGCGCTCTCGGACAAGGTGGCGAGCAAGCGACTCGTCATCCTCGATGACTTCACGCCGGAAGGCGGGAAGACCCGATCGGCGAGGCGCGTGCTCGGCACCGCAGTGGCAAGGGCCGACGTTGCGAAGCGCGTGCCGTCCGTCCTCGTCGTCCTTCCGTCGGAGCGTCGGGCGGTTCGACGGAGCATGGAGAATTTGCCCCGCGTGAGTGGTATCGACGCTGCGCACCTCAACGCGATTGATGTGCTCCAACGGGACGTCGTCGTGGCGACACGAGCAGCGGTCGAACGCGCTGCAGCGCAGCTCAAGCAGTGAAATTGGTATGGCTCTCTGGAAGCGGAAAACCGAACCAACATCCACCTCAACGTCTGCCGCGGCTCCGCAGAAGCCGGTGGAGGCGATCGTGTCTCCGAGCGCGCAAGGCGCTCGTCCCCGGATGGGGCGGAGCGTGCTCGTGCGGCCGCACCTCACGGAGAAGTCGAGCGTGCTCGCGGAGCGACGACAGTACACATTCCTCGTCACCCCAGATGCTGAGAAGATTTCGATTGCACGTGACGTTGCTGCTCGATACGGGGTGCATCCGGTGCGCGTCCACATCATTCGCCTCCCCGGCAAGCACGTACGGTACGGAAAGATCGCCGGCCAGCGGAGCGGCGTGAAGAAGGCCATCGTGACGCTCAAGGAGGGCGAGAAGCTCCCGTTCGGCGTGAAGACGTAGGAAGTGAAGAGGGAAGAGTGAAGAGGGTAGAGGGGATCGTCAACTCATCACTTATAACTCATCACTCGTAACTTCTTGTGCCGCTCATCACCTACACATCGAACATTGCCGGGCGACGGAAGGCGTCGATCATCCGAGGCGACGTCGCGAAGAAACGTCCCGAGCGGTCGCTCATCGTGGCACGGCATGCGCACGCGGGGCGGAACGCGCGTGGGGTGATCACCGTGCGCCACCGAGGCGGCGGTGCCCCGCGGTTCATTCGGATCGTGGATTTCCTTCGGACGCGCTACGATGTGCCGGCGACCGTCAAGGCAATCGAGTACGATCCGAATCGGAACGCGCGGCTCGCGCTCCTCGAGTACCCCGATGGGGCCGTGGCGTACATCATCGCACCGCTCTCGCTCGAGGTCGGCGCGACCGTCGTCGCGTCGCGTGATGCGGCGCCGATCCGCGTCGGGAATCGTCTCCCGCTCGAGAAGATTCCGATCGGGATGGACGTGCATGCGGTCGAGCTCCAGCCCGGACAGGGCGGGAAGCTCGCACGTGGTGCCGGATCGTCCGTGCAGCTCATGGCGATCGAAGGCCCGTACGCCCAACTGAAGCTCCCGTCTGGGGAGGTTCGGCTCGTCCCTCGAACCTGCGCGGCGACGATTGGACAGGTTGGGAATCCCGACGCGCGCCTCCAGCGGATTGGGAGCGCCGGACGGAATCGGCGACTCGGCTGGCGCCCGAGCGTCCGCGGGAAGGCGATGAACCCAGTGGATCACCGCCACGGCGGTGGGGAGGGGCACAACCCGATCGGACTCCGTCGTCCGGTGACGCCGTGGGGAAAGCCGGCGCTCGGCGTGAAGACCCGGAATCCGAAGAAGTGGAGCAATAAACT
>CAZPCZ010000038.1:0-4426 GCA_964585225.1 uncultured Gammaproteobacteria bacterium | reverse complement strand
CGTCGATCCGAAGCTCCTCGAGAAGATGAGTCGAGTTCGGGTTGGCGATAAGACCGTCATCAGGACGTGGTCGCGAGACTCCACGGTGACCCCGGCGATGATCGGGTTCACGTTCGGGGTGCACAACGGTCGCATCCACATCCCGGTGACGATCAGCGAACAGATGGTCGGCCACAAACTCGGGGAGTTCGCGCCAACGCGGACGTTCCGGCGCCACGGCGGGAAGATGCAGCGCGACCTCGAGGCGAAGCAGGCGGAAGCCGCAAAGGCGGCCACCGAAGCGGCGGCACCCGCTGCGAAGAAATAAGGTATGCAGGTCGTCGCTCACCTCCGGAATCTTCGGATGTCCTCGCGGAAGGTCCGACTCGTCTCGGATCTCATTCGGGGCATGGATGTCGACGAGGCAGACGCGCAGCTGCACCACCTCCCGAAGGCCGCGACGGTACCGATTCGAAAACTCTTGCGATCCGCCATTGCGAACGCGGAGCACAACGCGAAGCTGGATCGTCGGAATCTCTTCGTTCATCAAATCCTCGTCAATCAGGGACCGACGTTGAAACGTTTCCGTCCGCGGGCGTTCGGTCGCGCGGCGCCGATTCGGAAGCGATCGAGCCACATCACGATCGTGCTTGAGGAACGAGTACCGACAGAGGGAAGAGGGAAGAGGGAAGAGGGAAGAGTGGCGACGCCAGCACCGGCGGTCCTCAGCGAGCGGCCGAAGGTGCCGCGAGCGGACACACATGAGCACGCTGCGGGTCCACTTCGGCCAACGGGCACCACACCAGAGACGAAGGAACCGTTCGATGTCCGACGGAAAGGGAAGCACCGTCACCAGGAGCACGAGGATGCACGATCCGGAAAGCGTGCCGGCGGTTTCTTCAAACGCCTCTTCACTCGTCGCACCGGCGAACGCTAAGTATGGGGCAGAAAGTCCATCCAAAGGCATTCCGACTCAATACCGTCGCGACCTGGACGTCGCGGTGGTTCGCGCCGGGCAAGCAGTACCGGAAGTACCTCCAGGAGGATGTCCGCATCCGTCAGGACATCCGGCGGCGCTTTCGTGACGCCGGTGTCGCCGATGTGGACATCGAGCGGTCCGCGAACGCCGCGACGGTGACGATCCACGCCGCACGGCCGGGCGTCATCATCGGCCGCGGTGGTCAGGGCGCAGAGGGGTTGAAGCGGGAGCTCCGGGAACGATTCTTCGGTGTGGCGAAGGGGGCGCCCACACTCCAGGTGAACATCATCGAGGTCGAGCGCGCCGCGCTCAACGCAGACGTGGCCGTCCAGCAGATCATCACCGATCTCGAGAAGCGTATTCCATTCCGACGGACGATGCGGCAGGCGGTCGGTCGGATCGAGCGGGCCGGCTGCCTTGGCGTTCGTCTGCAGCTCTCCGGCCGCCTCGATGGGTCAGAGATCGCACGGCGCGAGGTGATGATGCGGGGTTCGGTTCCACTCCATACGCTTCGAGCGGACATCAGCTACGCCCAGGGGTTCGCACGGACGATCTACGGGGCGATTGGCGTGAAGGCCTGGATCTACCGCGGGGAGGTCTTTGGACGAGAACGAGGACGAGAACAAGGACAGCGGAAGCCGGGCGTGTCCTCGTCCTAGTCCTGGTCCTCGTTCGGTCTATGTTGATGCCCCGGAAGGTCAAGTACCGCAAGATGCAGAAAGGCCGCGGTCGCTCGGAACACCCCGCGACGCGAACGATCACGCTCGCGTTCGGAGATGTTGGGCTCAAGGCGATCACGTCCGCATGGGTCACCGCTCGACAGATCGAAGCAGCGCGGCGGGTCATCACGAGAGCGACGCACAAAGGCGGGAAGCTCTGGATTCGCGTCTTTCCCGACCACGCGGTGACGACGAAGGGGAACGAGGTGCCGATGGGCGGCGGGAAGGGTGGGGTGGATCACTACGTTGCGGTCGTTCGTCCCGGCATGATCCTCTTTGAGATCGGTGGTGCCGATCCCGCGCTCGCGCGCGAGGCGCTCCGATTCGCCAGCCACAAACTCCCATTGCGGACGACACTCGTCGAACGCTGACGTCTATGGATACCCAAACGATCCGTTCGAAACCCGACGCCGAGCTCCGGTCGATCCTTGCTGAGCAGCAAGCGCTCCTCGAGGACCTCCGGTTTCGTGCGAGCGCGCGGGAGCTGAAGAACGTGCATGAGATTCGGCAAGCGCGGCGCGCGATCGCCCGCATCTTGACCGTGCTCAGCGAACGGCACCGCCGTTCGCAAGCTCCGAGCGCCGAGCGCGAAGCGCGAAGCCCTACATCACAAGCGCGAGACGCGCGTAACGTGGATAGCTTGGAGCTTGCAGCCCCGACGCTCCGGTCGGGGCAGGCTTGAGGCTTGCAGCTCGTCTATGTCAATCCCTACCGCAAAGATCCACCGTCGTCTCGAAGGGATCGTCGTCTCCGACAAGATGTCGAAGACGCGCGTGGTGCTCGTTGAGCGATGGAAGTGGCATCCGAAGTACAAGAAGTCGTTCCGGGTGCGCCGTCGGTACCAGGTGCACGACGAGCAGGAGGCGACGCACGTAGGTGACCGCGTGACCTTCGAGGAGTGCCGACCGATCTCAAAGGAGAAACGCTGGCGCCTCGTTGAGGTTGTGAAAGGCGTAAAGGTATAGAAGGCGTAAAGGCGTAGCCGGGCATCGTGTCCCTACTTCTCCTACTCCTCTACCCCTTTTACCTCTCTACTCCCTCGATATGATTCAACACCGCACCATGCTCGCGAGCGCCGATAATACTGGAGCGCGGAAGCTCCAGTGCATCCGCGTGCTCGGGGGTGGCCATGGGAAGCGGTACGCGCGGCTCGGTGATGTGGTGACCTGCGTCGTGAAGGAAGCGACCCCGCATAGCGGGGTGAAGAAGAGTGATATCGTCCGCGCGGTGCTGGTGCGGGCACGGAAGGAGCAGCGGAGAGGCGATGGGAGCTACGTGCGATTCGATGAGAACGCGGTGGTCATCATCGACGAGAAGACCAAAGATCCCAAGGGGACGCGTATCTTTGGACCGATCGCACGGGAGCTCCGATCTCGCGGGTTCATGAAGATCATCTCGCTCGCCCCTGAAGTGGTATGAGTACGAATGTACGAATTTCTTACGAATGGTACGAATATCCGGATTCATAAATTCGTAGCTGATTCGTACATTCGTACCCTCTATGCGCATCAAGAAAGGTGACACCGTGAAGATGCATGCTGGACGTGATCGCGGGAAGACCGGGAAAGTCATCCGCGTCGTGCGTGATCGTGGAATGGTCGTCGTCGAGGGACTCAACCTCCTCGTGAAGCACCTTCGCCCGCGCCGTCAGGGGGAGAAGGGTCAGCGCGTGCAGTTTCCCGCACCGCTCCCCGCATCACGCGTGATGCTCGTCTGTCCGAAGTGCGGGAAGCCGACGCGGGTGGGCGTGCGCGCTCTGACCGACGGTCGAAAGGAACGGGAGTGTAGGAAGTGTAAGCAAACCTTCGCATGACCCTCAAGGACCGCTACCAGAAGGAGATCGTCCCACGACTCATGGCCGACCTCGGATGCACCAATCCGATGGCGGTTCCGCGTCCCAAAAAGATTGTGGTGAATGTTGGGATGGGGAAGACGATCACCGATCCGAAGATTGCTGAGACGGTCACCCAATCGTTGCTCCGCATGACCGGCCAACGCCCAGTCCGCACCCTCGCCCGGAAGTCCATCGCATCGTTCAAGATTCGGCAGGGGATGCCGATCGGAGCGATGGTGACGCTTCGGGGAAAGCGCATGTGGGATTTCCTTGAGAAGCTCATCCGCGTCGCGCTCCCTCGCATCCGAGATTTCCGCGGCATTCCGCCGACCGCAGTCGATCGGCAGGGAAACCTCTCGCTTGGGTTCCGCGAACACGTCGTGTTCCCGGAGATTCGATCGGATGAGGTCGAGCAACTCCACGGCGTGCAGGTGACGGTCGTGGCGAACGCAGGAGCACGGGAGCGCGGACTCGCACTCTTCCGGGCACTCGGGGTCCCATTTCGAGAAAAGTAAGATCAGTGAATATGGCGACGACATCACAGATAGTCAAATCGCAACGGTCGCGGGTGAAGCCGAAGTACTCCACACGGGTTGTCCGTCGGTGCTGGCGTTGTGGTCGGCGGCGGGGGTACCTGCGCGATTTCGATCTCTGTCGCATTTGCTTCCGCGAGCTCGCGAACAACGGCGAGCTCCCCGGCATCAAGAAAGCAAGCTGGTAAGCGCTGACGCGTAATCACGAATATGCGGATTCTTCGCGGATACACGGATATGCGGATGACGCGGATGCGGACGAGCGATTCGATCCGCGTATCCGCGCTATCCGCGACCTCATCCGCGAATCCGTGATGGCGTAAGCCCTATGATGACCGATCCCATTGCAGACATGCTCACGAGAATTCGGAACGCGCAGGCG
>CAZPCZ010000037.1:2655-13674 GCA_964585225.1 uncultured Gammaproteobacteria bacterium | reverse complement strand
GCTGTATTCACCACCATTTCCTGATTATTTCGTTGAGATCACGCAGGATCTAGGTTTCAACGATCGTTGAAATAGGTGTAGTGCTGCGGTGCGTGGGTCAATGTGAAGACCCGGCCTGCCGTGAAGCAGACCGGGTCCAGTCGTGCGTGCGCGTGATTTGTTCAAAGCCTGGCTTTGAACAAACGGGATGGCTTTGAACAAACGGGAGTTACGCCATGGCGCGTCTGGCCGTGAAGCGTCCATCCGCCCACCGGACGGTGATCCCGAGGGGGAGGCCCTGTCGTCCGTGCGATCGGATGACCGCGCCCATGTGGAGCGCGAAAGCGTCCATGAGCGCGGCGACGGCGCGGTCATCGAGGTCGTTGCCGCACTGGTGTGCGATGAGGTTGCACCAGGAGTCGTAGGCAGCGAGCCCCGCGTTGCCGGACGGGAATTCGGCCGGGAAGAGGTCAGGGCCGAGCTCGACCGGCTTGCCTTCGGATCGATCGAACGCTTCGTCGATCGCGTCGACCCACGTCGCGGCGAACGCGCCGCGGATGAAATCGGCGGGCGGTCGCTCGCGGGTCCTGGCGATCTCTCGACGCCTCGCGCGTTCCTCGGGATGGCGCCAGCAGTAGTATCGCTCCACGAGTTCGACGGCGAGAGACACGACGAAGAACACCGGACCCCACACGACGTTCATGACGATCTCGGATGGGTGCTTGAGGGCGTTCCGTCGTACGCGGCGATTCGTCTCGCGGATGAGTCGTTCGACGACATCTTTCGGGATGAGATTCCCGATCTCGCTGAGCCGCGCTTGGTCGAGTGCGACCTGTGCGGGGTCGTGGATGAGCTCGGGAGCGATTGGGGTACGGGACCGGACACCGGGCATGATCACCTTCCTTTCTCTTGTGTTGCGGACGTGAAAACGAACTACCGCGTAGTGTACCATGAACCGCCGCCCTCGTCAAGGGAGGGGCGGTTGGGTACGATGGGAGCGCATGGACCCTCTCCTCCTCGTCGTCCTCGCAGCGGTCATTGTCGGCTTCGCGGTCGTCATCGTGGTGCTCAAGAGGCAGATCCGCGAGAGCGTGGCTGCGAAGGCGAATGATCAGACGAGTCAGCTCCTGAATCAGAACATCCAGGGGATGTCGCAGCGTCTCGATGAGACGACGAAGTCCTTGAATGAGCGCCTCGACAAAGCCGCGGCGTACATCGCGACGACGATGAGCACGGTGTCGCAGACGATCGGGGAGGTCGGGCGTGGACTCGGGAGCGTCCAGCAGATCGGCCAGGACTTGAAGCGCTTCCAGGAGGTGCTCAACGCCCCGAAGCTCCGTGGGAATCTCGGTGAGCACATTCTTTCTGATTCTATCGGGCAGGTCATCCCGCGCGAGCACTTCAGCCTCCAGCACAAGTTCCGCGACGGGGACACCGTGGATGCGATCCTCAAGACGGAGAGCGGGATCATTCCCATTGATTCCAAGTTCCCGCTCGAGCAGTGGCGCGCCGCGGAAGCGACCGACGACCCGAAGGCGCGGGAGCAAGCGTACGCGCTGTTCCGTCGGGCGGTGAAGAAGCACGTGGATGACATCGCGAAGAAGTACATCCTCCCGAATGAGGGGACGCTCGACTTTGCGGTCATGTACGTGCCGTCGGAAGCCCTCTTCTACGACGTCGTGCTCGCGAGCGAGGAGCTCATGGCTCACGCGCACGACCGGAAGGTGCTCCTCGTCTCCCCGAACTCATTCCTCCATTTCCTCCGCGCGGTGCTCATGGGGTTGGAGCGCGGGAAGATCGCGCGCGAGGCCATGCAGGTGTGGGAGCTCCTGAAGACCGTCCAGCAGGAAGTTCGGAAATTCGGTGATACGATCGGGCTCGTCTCGCGCCATGTGACGAACGCGAAGAGCGCGGTGGATGCCGCGTCCGTCGAGTACACGAAGCTCGCCGGCAAGGTGGACCGCGTCGAGGCGCTCGACCCCACCGTGCGTGAACCGGTACCCGAAGTTGACCGTGCCCGACTCCCAGTGTAAGGTGATGGTTAGTGGCGTTATTTGTAGTATTTGTCGAGATTCGTATTTGTGAATTTTTTGTATTCGTGAGGTATGTCAAACATTCAGCCATCAGCGCCATCTTCGCAGCGACGGTTCGGCGTCACCGAGATCGCGCTTGTGCTCATCGTCATTGTGGGCGGGATCGTCATCTGGCGCCAGCAGCGGCAGATCGCTGAGCTACGCGCGCGCGGTGCAACACCGTCGGCTCCGGCATCGACGAACGCAGCGACTGGTACGCCGACGCCGACCGTCCCGGTGACGTGGGAGATCAAGAATCTATCCACGGGAGAGAATTGTGACGCGGGTGTTCGCGAGCAGCTCGTCGTGCGATCGGGCGAGGCGACGGAGGTGATTGTCCCCTCGCTCCAAGAGGCTGCCCGAGCCCCCGTGCCGCCCCTCTTCGAGATCACTCAGCAGTCTGTTGACGCGGTGACGCTCAGGAGCGTCCCATGCGGCGTTGGTCTCTCCGTCGAGGGGAGTGAACCGCAATACGACTACTGGACCGTCCGGAAAAATGACAGAGCACTCCGTCCCGCGACGCCATGAACGTGGATTTCGTCACTCGTACGTAGCGCCATTCGTTGTATTCGCAATGATTCGTATTCGTGAGTTATGCCAAACAAAGCAGCGGCGTGGAAACATCTCCGGCAGACGAAGCGGCGCACGGCGCGGAACCAGGGCGTCCGTGCAGGGATTGAATTCCTCCGACGCAAGTACGTGAAGGCGCTCACCGCGAAGGATGCGGGTGTTGCGCGCGAGGCGTTCCGGCTGTTCCAGAAGGCGCTCGATCGCGCCGCGGAGAAAGGAGTCCTCAAAGACAACACCGCGTCGCGACTGACATCGCGCGCCGCCGCGAAATTGAAGGCGCTCGCCTAAAAGTCACCACGCAACGCACGAAACGTCGCCCTTGACTCGGGCGGCGTTTCATGCTACCATAGTTGGTCGTCGTTCGTTCCCCAGCCCAAGCTTCGCCCGGGGATGAACCCCGGGCTACCCCGCGTTCATCGCGGGGCGGAGGCAGACGTGAAACTGCTCTACTGGTTCCTCGCGCTCGTACCGGCGGCGATCGCCGCGCACGTCTTCCATGCGCCCGCCGCGGTGACGTTCTGTCTGGCGGCTGGCGCGCTCATCCCGCTCTCCGGACTCCTCGGGGAAGCAACCGAAGAGCTCGCGTCGCACTTCGGCGAGAGCGTCGGCGGACTCCTGAACGCGACGCTCGGCAACCTCGCGGAGATCATCATCGTCGTCGTGGCGGTGAAGGCCGGCGAGGTCGAACTCGTGAAGGCGTCGATCGTCGGCTCGGTCATCGGCAACCTGCTGTTCATCCTCGGATTGAGCGTCTTCGTCGGTGGCCTGCGCGCGGGCGTGTTCCGGTTCGACCCGGAACTCGTCATCCCGAGCGTCACCGCGCTCGTGTTCGCGATCGTCGCACTGCTCGCACCGACCATCGCGCACCATGCAGAGCTCGGCTCCGCGATCGAGCACCGAACCGGAGCTGCTGCGATCATCCTCGCGGCGATCTACGTCCTCCTCATCATCTTCCGGTTCACGACGCTCAAAGCGAACGCGGTGTCCGTCGCCGCGATGCACGAGACGGTCGGGAAGAGCTGGGGCAAGGCGCGGGCGAGCGTCATGCTCGCGGTGACGGCGATCGTCATCGGTGGTCTGAGCGAGATCCTCGTCCACCACGTCGCGCATGCGACGACGGCGCTCCACCTCTCGCCGCTCTTCGTCGGCCTCTTCGTGGTCCCGCTCGTCGGGAACGTCGCGGAGCACTTCGTCGCGGTCCAAGCTGCCTGGCAGAAGCGCTTCGACCTCGCGATTGGCATCGCGCTGGACTCCGCGACGCAGGTCGCGCTCTTCGTGACGCCAGTCGCGATCCTCACGGCGGCGATCGCGGGGGTCTCCTTCACGCTCGTCCTCCCACCGATCGCCCTCGAGGCACTCGTGATGGCAGTTGGGCTCGTGTGGTTCGTCGTGTGGGATGGGAAATCGAACTGGTGGGAGGGGGCGGCGCTGCTGCTGCTCGACGCGCTGTTCCTCTGCCTGGCATTCTGAACCAATCGACCGGTCCGCCCATGGGCGGACCGGTCTCCTGTTCCCAGATCGCCACAAACGCTCTCCCAACCTTTCGATTGAAAGGTTGGGAGGTGCGGTATACGGACGACGCGTTACGACGCCGTCGCCTCAAGGCAGAACAAGTCCATGAGCGCCTGCCATGGTGCGCGGGATGATTTGAGCTTCCGATCGAGCTCGAGGAGGCGGGGGTAGAGGGCGCGGAGCGCGGAGAGTGATGATGTGCGGGCCTGCTGACTGAGTTTTTGTGCGACGAATGGGTGGACGCGGAGTTCCGCGGCGAGTTGTGCCGCGGGCGTCCCCCGCTCGAGGAGGTCTGCGGCCTGGACGAGGAGCCGGAGCTGGCGGTGGAGCATGGCGAGGAGGTGGTGCGGATCCACGCGCGCCGCCTCGAGCTCGCGGAGGAGACGAAGCGCCGCCATGCGATCGCCGCTGCCGATCGTGTCGAGGAAGGTGAAGAGGCGGTCCTGTGGAGCAGCGTCGACGAGGTCGCGGATGAGGGAGGACGTGATCGTTGGGGGGTCTGTACCTGGTGTGAGATCCCTCGTCGCGGCGGCTCCTCGGGATGACGATGGCTGTACGGCAGCCATCGTCAGCTTCTCCAACTCGTTCGCCATCCGCCAGAGGTCGGGGCCGACGATCGCGATGAGGTCGCGAACGGCGGCTGATTCGATGGTGGCTCCGAGCGTCTTCGCGCGGTCCTGGACCCACCGCGTGAGCGCGACGCCTTCGAGTGGCGAGAATGCTTGTGCGAATTTCTCCTTGAGGAGCAGCGGGAAGAGGGTATCGCTTTTTCCGGACGATCCGATGGCTATCGGACCGCCCCGACGTTTCTTACCGCCCCACCCCCTCTCCCGACGCGCGGGCCGGGACAGGTTACTCCCCCTCCCAGTGGGAAGGGGAGAAACGTTCTTCGACTCCCAAAACACGACGATCGCGTCCTCGGGGATTCGATCGAGGAAACCAAGGACGCCCTCGTGCGCCGCGGCGGATTTCTGCGCCCCGAGGTCCTCGACGACGACCATGCGCTTGCGCACGAGAAACGACTGCGCCGCGACCGCGGCCCAGATCTCGTCGGCGGACGCCGCGGCCCCATCAATCGTCACGAGGTTCGCCCCGCTCGGATCGACCTCGCGGAGGAACTTCTGTTTCAGCTCCCGGAGCTTCTCGCGGGAGCGGAAGGTATCGTCGCCGTGGAGGAAGATAATCATAGGCTGACGCCATCACGGATTCGCGGATGAGGTCGCGGATAGCGCGGATACACAGATCGTACCGATCAATCGAATCCGCATCATCCGCATATCTGTATATCCGCGAAGAATCCGCATATCCGTGATCTGCCGCTAGGCAGCGAGGAGGACCAAGCCGATCGCGAGGAGGACGACCGCCGTCGCCTTCATCATAAGGCGTCCCTCGTGGAATGCGAGGCGACCAGCGAGGACGGACCAGAGCACCGACGATGATCGCTTCGCGGCGAGGATGATGGAGATCGGCGCGAAGAGCACCGCGAAGCTCTCGATGACGCCCCCGACACCCATCGTGATGGACTGCGCGAGCGTCGCTCGCCGTAGGAGGAGGCGGAAGGGGTGCTCGCGCGTCGCCGTTACCGCGAGGATCGCGAAGTATGCGATGAGCACCACGTGCATGATGAGCTGCTCGGCGACGACGGAATTGAAGTGCCGGACGTCGTACTGGTAGAGGGAGAGCGTCGCCACCGCGTTCACCGCGGTGAAGAGCGTGAGCCGCGCACCTGCACGTCCAATCCCGTGGTTCCGGAACAGGATGATGAGCGTCACGATGATGAGCGCGATCCCGGAAATCTGGAACGCCGTCGGCACGAGGCCGAGCATGATGTCGACGCCGAGGAGGAGCGGCACGGTGAGGACGCGGACGAACCCGAACGTGCTCCGCGAGGCCACGGCGAGTGCGATGACGGTCGTGTGCGCTTGGATGACCTCGAGGACGACGCGGGTGAGGAATGTCGGGAACGATGCGGTCGAGAACACGAAGCTCGCCGGGCGAACGAGCGCAATACCGAGGAGGATGACGCCGCCCCAGAAGAGTTGGAGGAACCCGAACGTGAACGGACTCTCGACCTTCCGCTTCATTTCCCACTTCCCGAGCGAGGTCGAAACCTCCTCGAAGAACGTACCGATGGCTGCGAGCGCAACGCCGATCATATCGGCTTCAGTTCACCCCAACTTCGGCCTACCTTCGCGTCAACCACGATCGGCACGGGGAGCTGGTGGACGTGCTCGAGGATGTCGGTGAGCGCTCGCGCCGCGTCCTCCGCGATCTTCTCTCGCACCTCGAAGACGAGCTCGTCGTGCACCGTCAACACCATCCGCACGCGCTCCTCACGGGACGCGCGCGCCACTCTTCCCTCTTCCCTCTTCCCTCTTCCCTCGCTTCTGATCCAATCGTCCGCACGGATCATTGCGAGCTTCAAAAGATCGGCCTGCGTGCCTTGGATCGGCATGTTCACGGCCATGCGCTCCGCGGCCGCTCGCACCTGTGGGACGCCGGAGGCGATCTCGGGAAGGAATCGCTTGCGTCCGAACAGCGTCTCGACGTACCCGCGTTTCCGCGCGAGCGCCTTCGTCGTTTCGACCCACTCCGCGAGTTCCGAATATGCCGCGAAGTATCGCTGGATGTACGCATCGGCTTCTTCACGTGATACTGCCGCGGTAGCGGCAAGGGCTGTCGCGCCCATCCCGTACAAGATACCAAAATTGATCGCCTTCGCGACGCGGCGTTGATCGCGGGTGACCTCCTTAGGCGCGACGTTGAACACCTCGGCGCCGGTCGCTGCGTGGATGTCGTGGCCGGACTGAAACGCCTGCTGGAGGCGCCGGTCGCCAGAGAGCGCGGCAGCAACGCGGAGCTCGAACTGCGAGTAGTCGAGGCTGAGGAGCCGCCACCCATCCTCGGCGATGAACGCGCGTCGGATCGCGGGTCCCCACGGCTCCGTGACCGGAATGTTCTGGAGGTTGGGGTCGCTCGACGACAGCCGGCCGGTCGCCGTCACGGTCTGGTGGTACGTCGTGTGCACGCGGCCGCTGATCGAGTCGACGAGCGTGGGCAGCGCGTCGACGTACGTCGAGAGGAGCTTCTGCAATTCCCGGTGCACGAAGAGATGCTCGATGATGGGGTGGCTCCCGCGGAGCTTCTCGAGCTCCGCGGCAGCGGTCGAGAGCGTCTTCCCCTTCGCGGTCTTCTTGATCCCGCGCACTTGAAGCCCGAGCACCTCGAAGAGAATGTGTTTGAGCTGCTGCGGCGAATCGATGTTGAACTCCTCGCCGGCGTGACGGAAAATGGCTCGATCCGCGACATCGAGCTCTCGGCGCATGTCCTTGCTCATGCGAGCGAGCGCTTTCGTATCGACGAGGACGCCGGTCGCCTCCATGCGATGGAGCACGGGGACGAGCGGCCGTTCGATGTCCTCGTACACGTGGCTGAGGCCGGCGTCCGCAACCTTCTGCGCGAGGATGGGGGCGAGCTGGTGGACGATGGCGGCTTCGCGCCCCGCACGCTCAGCGGCAGCGCGGGGTTCATCTTCCGATGTCATGCTGAGGGTATCGCCCGAAGCATCTCGACGCTGTCGGTGTACGGGATCCTTCGTTTCACTCAGGATGACACCTGGGGGAGTGACTTCAATGCCCAATTCCGCAAACGCGACGTGCGCGAGGTCGTGGCTGCGCGAGCCTGGCGCGAGGAGGTGGCTCAGGATCTTGGTGTCGTACCGGAGGCCTTGGAGCTCGATGCGGGATCGACCGAACGCGTGGAGAAGCGACTTCGCGCCGTGCGCGTCCTTCGCGATCGTTTCGTCGCGCAGCAGCGCCGCACCCTCAGACAGCGCGGTGCCCCACGGATGGATGCCAACCGCCTGCCCGTCCCAGGCCATACCAAGACTTCGTGGGTGACCGCGCCGCAGATCGTCTCCGTCTGCGACGACGGCGAGCGCGACTGCCTTCGTCGCTCGCGCATCGGCGAATGCCTTGCGGATTGCGGTTTGGTCGGTAATGATCTCGGGGCTCAGCCCCACCTCCCCTTGCCCCCCACGCACCCCCTCCCCCGCCTTCGCCGAGGCTTCGGCGGGCAGGCGCTCCCCCTCAGAACGAGGGGGAGGGATATCCCATTTCTCCCCTTCCCTTGGGGAGGGGGAGCTTGAGGGGGAGGGGAGCCGGTTGAGGAGTGACGTAAATCCGAGCTCCCGCAGTTTCCCGACGACCGCCTCGCGGTCGTACGTGCGCAGCTCGCAATCCGTAAGCTGGAACTCGAACGGCACGCCCCGCACGATCGTCGCGAGCCGGAGTCCAAGCCGCGCAGTCTCGATGTTCGCTCGCAATTTCTCCGCGAGCTTTACCGTGAGCGGCTTCGCCCACTCTTCCCCCTTCCCTCTTCCCTCTACCCTCTTCAAAATTTCCTCCACCCCCCCGAGCGCCTTCACGAGCTCCGTCGCGGTCTTCTCCCCGACGCCGGGCACACCCGGGTAGTTGTCTGAAGGATCGCCCGCGAGCGCCTTGAAGTCCGGAATTCGCTCTGGTGGAAATCCAAATCGTACGATCACCGCGTCCCGATCGTACCGTCCCGTATCCGTCATCCCTCGCCGGAGCAGCACCACCTCCACCCCGTCCCGCACAAGCTGCAACAAATCTTTGTCTCCTGTCAGCACGATCACCCTCGCCGCCGAATTCAATCCGGCACCCCTTCCCTCTTCCCTCTTCCCTCGTACCTTCTCCACAATCGTCCCCATCACATCATCCGCCTCGAACCCCGCGGCCTCGTACACCGGCACGCAGAGACCGGCAAGGACGTCCTTGATCATCGGAATCTGCGCGTAGAGGTCATCCGGTTTCTCCTCGCGTTGCGCCTGGTACTCCGGGAAGAGTTCGTTCCGGAACGTCCCACCCGGGAGATCGAACGTCACCGCAACGTGCGTGGGCGCGAGATCCGCGAGCGCCTTGAAGAACACGGTGAGGAACCCGTACGCCGCATGGACCACGCGCCCATCCGGCGCCGTCATCGCCGGCAACGCATGGAACGCGCGATGGAGAATCGCGTTCCCGTCAACGATGAGGAGGAGGGGCGCTGGGGGTGTCGGCATGCGTACTCATTCTACCGCAATAGAAGGAGCCCCCCGGCGTGTGTCGGGGGGCTCGAGTTGAGCCGTGGGGCTGGCTAGGCCTGCGCGTACTGCTGGGCCTGGCGGCCGAACGCCGGGGTCGGCACCGGCACGGCGATCGTCCCCGTGCCCGGCAGGCCCTCGCGGACCTCGAGCTGCAGGCCGATCGTGCGGCCGTCCTTGGCCGTGACCTTGCCGGTGATGTTGCCACGGAGCCCGGCGAGCGACGCGCCGAGCGCCTCGGGCGAGGCGGCGACGAACGTGATCTCCTTGCCGCCGTTCAGCTGGACCTGCGCGAGGCGGGTCTGGCCCATCGCGCCGATCGCGGTCTCGATCGCGACGCCGAACGCGTTGCCGGTCGAGAGGAGCGAGCTCCCCTGGAAGCGCGCGTAGGCGTTCCAGGCCTCGGTCTCCGAGATGAACGGGCTCCCGCTCTCGGTGATCATCGAGCAGAGCTGCCCGATGACCGCCTGCCGCGTCGTCGCGTCGAACGCCTGGAGCGCCTTCCACGCGTCCATCGACGCGTAGATGATCGGCGCGGCGATCGTCGTCCGGAGCGCCGCGAGGTGCGTGTCGGCGCTGAGGAGCTCGATGATCGTCCCCCACGCCTTCCGCGCCTGCGCGTTGCGCGCCTCGACCAGCGCCTGGTCGTTCGCCTGGAACGCGCCGGGCTCGGTGTTGGCCGTGGCCGCGTTGAGCGCCTTGACCGCCTGCCGGTACTCCATCGACCGGGCGAGGTAGGTCTGGAAGGGCTCGACCTGCGACGTCGGCACCACGCACGCGCTCATGACGTACTCGAGCGCGATGCGCCCGAGCTGGTCCGCGTTGAGGTTCGCCGGCTTCGTGCACTTCTCGGCGATCTGCCGCGCGAGCGCGACGATCGCTTCGTCGAGCGACTGACCGATCGTCGCCTTCACGCCGGGGACGCCGAAGTGCTCCGCGCGGGCGTTGACGAACGCCACGGCGTTGCCGCCCTCGACCACGACCTGCCCGCGGACGCTCGTCGTGCCGAGCGGTGCGGTCGCGCCGAAGAGCTTCTGCTGGCTCTTCGCGATGAGCGTCGCGACGAGGTCGCGCGCCGGGACGACCGGGTGCATCTGGCCGTACCGCTTGGGGGCCACCCACTTGCCCGTGCTGCCGGTGCTGCTCGATCCCTGAACGTTTCCCATGGTGGAGTTCTCCTCTTTCTCTGCCTCGCTGGAGCGCCGGCCACCCCCATGGTGGCCGTACCTCCGAACGTTTTGGAATGTGCGGGTTTCCTGGTTTCGCCTAATGAAGTTAGGGAAAAGAAAAACCGTTTTTCCTCCCGCAACTACCCCCGGTTTGCTCCACTCGTCTCCACTACCCGTCAGGAATTCCCTCCGGGAAGATTTACGAGACGATCATGGGGCAAACAGGAGTACGTGCGGGAGAAAAAACGAAAGTACCCACGAAGGGTACGCGAGAACACGAATACGACCGCGTCCAAGCACATCAATCGTCCCATGGGCCAAAACCCGTGTCAAGTGATGGACACTGAGCCAAAAACGATACGGCTCCCTACACGGATATCGCATGATTGGGATGGCTTGTGCGTCCCCTGTTCTTGGTGTGTGAATAAGGCCCGAGCGGGAATCGAACCCGCGAATAAGGGTTTTGCAGACCCTCGCCTTACCACTTGGCTATCGGGCCATTATTTTTCTGCGTTGTGGCAAGGAATCCCCGCCTGAGGCGGGTGCGCCTTGGGCGCAGAACCCGCGAATAAGGGTTTTGCAGACCCTCGCCTTACCACTTGGCTATCGGGCC
>CAZPCZ010000037.1:0-2555 GCA_964585225.1 uncultured Gammaproteobacteria bacterium | reverse complement strand
CCCCGCCTGAGGCGGGTGCGCCTTGGGCGCAGAACCCGCGAATAAGGGTTTTGCAAACCGCCGCGTTACCTCTTCGCCACTGCACCGAATTTAGGCGGGTTGCAGACCCTCGCCTTACCATTTGGCTATCGGGCCAAACCACTCCCACCCTACCAAAAATTCCGCTCAATGACCATCCGAGGGATAATGGCCGCACATGCCTCACCCGCAGTTCAAGCGTCCCTACTCCCCAGGAGATTGGCGCTCTCCACAGACGAGTTCCCCGCGCGACCGCGCCCGGGGACGCGTGCGGCGTCGCCGAACACGACGGCTCTTCAGCGTGATCGCCTTCCTCGTCGTCGCTGGGGGACTCGCCGCAAGTCTCGGCCTCGCGGTGCTCCTCGCGGTCGCGTCCCGCGACCTCCCGGACCCGAGTCGCCTCATTCAACGCACGGTCCCGCAGTCGACGAAGATCTACGACCGTACCGGGGAATCCCTCCTCTACGAACTCCACCGCGAGGAGCGGCGCACCTGGCGCAGCCTCGACGACATCGCACCACACGCGAAGTGGGCGACGATCGCGGTCGAGGATCGCACGTTCTACGAGCACCGCGGGTTCCGGTTCCGGAGCTTGCTCCGCGCGCTCCTCGTGAACGTCGCATCCGGCGGCGCCGCGCAGGGTGGCTCGACGATCACCCAGCAGCTCGTGAAGAACGCGATCCTCACGCCGGAGAAGACGTACCGCCGGAAG
Organism: uncultured Gammaproteobacteria bacterium; assembly: GCA_964585225.1. Taxonomy (GTDB): domain Bacteria; phylum Patescibacteriota; class Patescibacteriia; order JACPHY01; family JACPHY01; genus CAZPCZ01. The sequence continues at coordinate 1,825 of CAZPCZ010000037.1, read as the reverse complement.
CTCCGCGAGCTCCTCCTCGCGTACCGCGTCGAACAGAAGCTCTCGAAGGATGAGATCCTCACGCTCTACCTCAACGAGATCCCGTACGGCGCGACCGCGTACGGCGTCGAGGCCGCGAGCCAGACGTACTTCGGGAAATCGGCCAAGGACCTCGACCTCATCGAGTCCGCGCTCCTCGCCGCGCTCCCGAAAGCGCCGACGCGCCTCTCCCCGTACGGGAGCCACCGCGATGAGCTCTTGGCCCGATCCCACTTCATCCTCGACCGCATGGTCGAGCAGGGATACGTCACCGCGGACGAGGCGGGCCGCGCGAAGCGGGTGGATGTCCTCGCCCGCATCAAGCCGCGCCGCGAGCAGATCACCGCGCCGCACTTCGTCATGTACGTCCGCGAACTCCTCACCGAGCGGTACGGTGAGCGCATGGTTGAGGAGGGAGGGCTGAAGGTCGTGACGACGCTCGACCGAACGGTCGAGGACGCCGCGGACCAAGCGATTGCGAAACACGAGAAACGGAACGCGGAGAAGTACCGCGCATCGAACGCCGCACTCGTCGCCATTGATGTCCCGACCGGACAGCTCCTCGCGATGGTCGGATCGAAGGACTTCTTCAACGAGGAGATCCAAGGTCAGGTGAACGTCGCGGTACGGCCACGACAGCCGGGATCGTCGTTCAAGCCCATCGTGTACGCCGCGGGGTTCACGAAGGGGTACACGACTGAGGCGCTCCTCGAGGACGTCGCGACGACGTTCCCGACTCCGGTCGGCGCGTACGAACCGAAGAACTACGACGAGAAGGAGCGCGGGCTCGTGACGATTCGGAAGGCGCTCGCGGGATCGCTGAACATTCCGGCGGTGAAGATGCTCGAGCTCGTCGGCATAGATACGGCGCTCGACCTCGCGGAGCGACTCGGGTACACGACGCTCGGTGACCGCTCACGCTTCGGCCTCTCGCTCGTGCTCGGCGGAGGCGAGGTGAAACTCCTCGAACACACCGCGGCGTTCGCAACCCTCGCCGCCGAGGGGGTGCGCCGACCGGTCGCGGCAATCCTCCGCGTGGAGGACCGCGGAGGCCATGTGCTCGAGGAATGGAGGCCATCGGAGGACACGCGCGTGCTCGACGAGGACGTCGCCCGCAACATCACGAGCGTCCTCACGGACAACGACGCACGGTCGTTCATGTTCGGTCCGCGCTCACCGCTCGCGTTCCCCGATCGTGCGGTCGCGGCGAAGACCGGCACGACGAACGACTGGCGTGACGCGTGGACGATGGGCTACACGCCATCGCTCGCGGTCGGCGTGTGGGTGGGGAACAACGACAACCGGCCAATGCAGCAGCGGTCGGACGGGTCGTTCGTCGCCGCGCCGATCTGGCGGTTGTTCCTCGACGCCGTGCTCAAGGATAAATCCGCGGAGTCGTTCACGCCTCCGGCCCCGATCCCGAGCGATCTCAAGCCGGTGCTCCGCGGCGAGGACCCAGGGAGAACCGTCGTCCGCATTGATCGGACGACGGGCAAGCGCGCGACCGCATCCACGCCACCGGAGCTCGTTGAGGAGCGCGAGTTCCGCGTCCTCCACACGATCCTCCACCACGTTCGCCGCGACGATCCGCGCGGGCTCCCACCAGAGCGACCCGAGGATGACCCGATGTACCGCCCGTGGGAGGACGCGCTCGCCTCGTGGGCGACTCGGAACAAGATTGCAACAAACCCGCCACCGATGGAGGAGGATGACGTGCACACTGAGGCGAACCGACCTACGCTCGCCGTGGTGTCGCCCGCACCTGTCTCTTATACACATCTCCGAGCCCACGAGACTAGGCATGATC
>CAZPCZ010000036.1:0-13904 GCA_964585225.1 uncultured Gammaproteobacteria bacterium | reverse complement strand
ATTCTTATTTGCAGAGCGGAGAGGCGTTCACCTACATTTTAGGTTGCAGATTGCGATCGTCGTGCGTACGTGGTAGAATGGAATTACGATGTGGACGCGGGTGTGTACATCCGTTTTCAGGGCGGGTCGCTCCATCGAGTACGGTCGGGAGCGGACGAGCGCGAGGTGCGTGCGGTGAACATCGTAGTGCTCCGAGTGCGATCTCGCGTCCTCGATGCGATCGGACGCTTGGGGATCTCTGCGCTCGAACCACCGATTCAGCCTACGAATGCTCCACAAGCCGCTGTGGTGTTCACCGGTGGACGGCGCACTGATGGGACGTGGGACTGGAACGTCGGCGGCTCTCCGCGCCTCCAGCTCCTCCGAGCAGACGGCACACCCATCGCGCTCAGGCCAGGGACCACGTGGGTGGAGGTGGTGGACTTCAGCGCCCAAAATTTCTAATGACGAATTTCTAATTTCTAAATAACAACCAAAATCGAAATGCCCAAATTGGTCATTGGTGCTTGGGTATTGGTCATTGATTAGAAATTAGAAATTAGGAATTAGACGTTAGGCAGTTGTCGTCTTTGGAATGAGAAGCACCTACTTTATGTACCGTACGTATCGAGTGCGTTTCGGCTTCACCCTCATCGAACTCCTCATCGTCATCGGCATCATCGGGCTCCTCGCGACGCTCGCGGTGACTGGCGTGAACGTCGCACGCGCGAAAGCGCGTGATGCGAAGCGATCCGCGGACGTCTCGCAGCTCCAGAAAGCGTTCTCGCTCTACGCGACGAGCCAGAGCCGGTACCCTGTTGCCGCGACGGAGCTCTGCGTGAACGGCAGCGACGCGGTGTCCGTGGATCTCAAGGCGAAGGATGTCATGAAGATCGTCCCAGGCGATCCGACCGCTCCGGCGACGTTACCATCAGCCGCGGGAACCGGCGCGCACTGTTACTCGTACCAGTCCGCCACTGGGGCAACATATACCATGAAGTACTATCGCGAACGCGCCTCCGACGCGGGTCCGGCGGGGACGGTGACGGTGGGACCGTGAGTTCGTCAAGTTTATCCTGAGGAGTCCGAAGGACGACGAAGGACCTTACGCTGTCGGAAAATAGCTGTTTGGAAACGGGAAGATGGTTATAGAAAACGGAAAAGAGAAAGTCCGCATTTCCCGTTTCAGATTTCCATTACCATTTTCTATTTTCTCCACAGCCCATTTCTCGCATCGAAGAACACAAATCAAGAATCCTCCATCTCCCTGCCAAATCGCGGTGCCACGACGCTCTCCACTTGGGGAGCGTTTTGCGTACCAGTGCAGTAATCGCGCGTTTGCGTCTCGGGTCTATTTCGAGAAAGGTGTAGAGGTGTAGAGGTGTAGAGGTGTAGAGGGAACGAAACTGTGAGAACAGCTTGCGGAAATGCTTGAGTCCGTCCGGGCCGCCGTCGAGGGCTTCGCGCGGCTCGTAGTCGCGGATGGGTTGCGGGAGTGACCGCCACTCGGCGGTGGTGAGGTAGGGCAAATTCGCCAGTATTAAAAGTTTATCCTGAGGCGCCGCGCGCCGAAGGATCTCACCCATGCGCGCTGTCCCTCCATAGCGTTGGTCGCCTCTACCGGCTCGTGAGATCCTTCGTTTCGCTCTCGCTCCACTCAGGATAAACTCGAGCGGTCCCAAAAGATCCCCCTTGAGAAACGTGATGCAGTCGCTGACTCCGTGTCGTCGAGCGTTCGCACGAGAGGCACGGAGCGCGGCCGTGGAGGTGTCGGTGGCAACGACGCGCATATGTGAGAGGAGAGCGGCCAACGTCACCGCGATGCACCCGGAGCCCGTTCCCACGTCGACGATGGTGGAATTCTGCATTCTGCATTCTGCATTCTGCGTTCGGTCGAGCGCCAGCTCGACCAGCAATTCGCTCTCCGGTCTTGGGATGAGGACGCTGCGGTTCACGGTGAACGGGCGGCCATAGAACCAGTGCTCCCCAAGGAGGTAGGGGAGCGGCTCACCTCGCTCGAGGCGTCGGAGGAGGCGACGGTAGCGTGCGGCCATAGTTGTCCGCACGGTCGCCTCTGGATGTGCGAGGATCCACTCCCGCGGCTTCCTGAGCACGTGCGCGAGGAGGCGCTCGGGGTCTCGGCGGTCGGTGGTTTTTGTGGTGGTGAGGAGATGCGCGACGGTTACCATACGATGTTTAGCGTACCAAGGCGGGGGTATAGGAGTAGAGGCGTAAAGGCGTAGCGGAGTAGTTGGTCATGAGGAAACCCCGCCGGTGAGGGCGAGGTTCAGTGGTCAGTGCGGGCGCGGGAAGTGCTTGTCGATCTTCCGGCGGATGGCGGATTCGCTCGCGACGACGACCTCGATGCTGTAGCCGGTGAGGAACTTCACGTCGTCGATCGCGTGGATGTTCGACGGGTCGGCCATCGCGATGATGAGCGAGTCGCCGGCGCGGTTCACGGGCACGAGGGCGTGCCGCCGTTGGACTTCCTCGGGGATGAGTGCGGCCACCTCCGGCGCGATCCCGAATCCTTCGAGGTCGATCGCGGGCACCTGGTACTGCTTCGAGAGGAACGAGGCGAGCGCCCGCTCTTCGGCGTTTGGTTCGCGCTTCGACGCTGCGGTCGTGGCCAGCGATACCACTGGTTGCGGGTGGCTCCGCGCGATCACCTCACAGCGCACCTCCTCGTAGCGGCAGACGAGCTCGCCAATCGTCAGAGAGTCGAGCGCTCGGCCTTCGAGGCGTCCCCGGAGGAAGTCGAGGACCGCCGTACCGTTGAGTTCGGTGACGAACGGTGCCTCATCCTCCCGGATGATCGCGAGCGCGTCGCCGACGCACTCGCCGCAAATGTAGACGCCTGGGCCCGAGATGAGCTTGTGGGTCTCGCGCTGCGGCCTCATGCAGAAGCTGCAGGCGAGCGAGCTCGTACCCCTGTCGTTGGAATGAGCCATTGGGGCCTCCACGGGGAGTATAGGGGGGTGGGGGTGCGCGGTCAATGGGGGATGGTACCCGCCGAGATTTTGCGAGATCATCGGCTGGCAGCGCGCTTCGCCCGAAACGGGGAGGGCCTATTCGGCCCACGCGCGCTGCGCGACCTCAGATAGTCTTGACTCTACAGCACCCCGTGCCGTTGGTGGTGGCGAAATCTCTGGCGGGTTGCGTACTGCTAGTGAAAATCCCGCGCACGGCGTGGGATTTTCAAGCCAGTACACAAAAAGAAGAAGGTCGTTTGGCTTCGGGCTTTGCGCGGGTTTCCCCACGCACTGCCACGCGTGCCTCACGACCCCCTCAGATCTTCGGATTAAACCACCTTCCGCTCTGCTCCGGCGACGCCGCAACTTACTTGCGAGGCCGGTCCGCAGGTGCCTCTCCATGGGTAGGAGGTGTGGTAGGCCCCGAAGAGCCTAGGTTGTGTCAGTCTGCCCGAGGCTGGTTACTCGTGCAGTGCACTGCGTACGCCTTTCGCAGTGGGAACCCATGACCTTCGCAGAAACGACGGGATATGTGCCTGAGGCACAGTGGAGTGAAGGACCCTCCTCTTCCACGCCGTCGTCATCTACGTTGCAGCACCCACCGGCGCAACCCGGTGTGGTGGGGAAGGGGATCGCTGGTGTGCCCACCAGGAGCTCCCTTCGCTCGTGATCTGCGAACCCTTAGGACGACTCCCAGGTTTCGCAGACTGGCCGTGATGTGCGCTGCCGCGCACGACGTTGCTTCGTGGGCAACGTCCATGCCTTGAGCTCCCGTTTCCTCGCGTACTCCGGGACCATTGCTGCATTGCTAGAGAACACCTCGAGGGGCCATCACATGGCGCAGGGACGAACCCACGTCACGTAACGTATACCCGAGATGCAGCCGGGTGAGCAGTCGCCATCACACGCATGGTCACCTTACCCGATTCGCTCTCATCGAGGTCGCGCGGTCACGCGGTCTCGATCGTACTGAGAGCAATGCGGCTTGGGACACACGAGTGACAGATCAGCCCACTTCTCCAAAGAGGTGCGCGAGGGATCGTCCTGGTGAGTTTTACCCCACCCGAGCGAGCCTACTCACCGCAGCTTCCTCACGTTCGCTCGTTTCCGAGCGACCGCTCGTTTCCGAGTAAAGAGGAGGCGCACCTCACGTGGCTTGACGCCTTGTTCCTGAGTACCCACGTGCGACGAATCGCAATCGTAGGGAATACGCTCAAGAGGACGAGCACCATGATCCACTACCGTAGTGAACCACGACGCTCGGAGCTTCCTCCGGTTGCGTACTCGCGGAGACTCGCCGGACTTCCCGACCACCATTGCTCTCGGTGGTATGGGGAAGAGGGAGGCACGGCTGTTCACCATGCTTCGTCCGAGCATTCTCCGCTTCGTGATCCGCTACAGCACGCGGTATCGTGCTGAAGGCGTCCAACGTCGTCGTGGTAGGTTGTGATGCCAGGAAGCACCCCCGCTAAGGGGAACCCCGAGACACCATCATGGGCGTGGCGATCCACTTTGCGCTCCTGCGCTTTTCACAACCACCTCCGAAGAGGGAGCTGCTACTGACACAGAGGCGTGACCGAGGGACCACGCGTTCCACTACCTTCCGAGCGACGCGCTCGAAACCCTTTGATTCCGCCCGGCAAGCTTTGAGGGAGCCGGGTGGTATCCCGCTCTCGCGAGCGGGGGAGGAGCTGGCGACCCCTCCAGGTTCGAGTTACGGACTTGCGGTTATCGTTCCTTTGGAAGGAACTGAAGACGCGAGCGATCAAGCTCGCGAACATGATCTATCGTACGCCCCCGAAAAACCGTGTCAAGTCCTCTGAGTTCTGCGGAAATCATCGTGTTGTGCGGAATGTGATTTTCGTCGGTGGACGACGAAAGTGGACACGGTGTGGATGCGGTGCGCACCACTCACTTTTTTTCGCTGAGTTTGGCGTGAAGATCCGTGATGATCGCGTCGAGGTCGCCATCGAGGATGAGGGGGATATCGTGCCAGGATTCCCCGATCCGATGGTCGGTCACGCGATCCTGTGGGAAGTTGTACGTCCGAATCTTCTCCGATCGCTCCCCAGTTCCAATCTGCGCACGACGAGCCGTCGCACGCTCGGCCGCGAGGCGATCGCGTTCTCGTTGCCAGAGTCGGCTGCGGAGGACCTCCATCGCGCGCGCCTTATTCTGCTGCTGCGATCGCTCGTCCTGGCAGGAGACGACAATGCCGGTCGGCTCGTGGGTGATGCGCACGGCAGAGTACGTCGTGTTCACCGACTGTCCGCCGTGGCCGCCGGACGTCATCGTTTCGATGCGGAGATCCTGTGGGTCAATGCGGGCATCAACCTCCTCAGCCTTCGGGAGCACGGCAACGGTGACGGTGGACGTGTGAATACGTCCAGACTTTTCGGTCGCCGGTACGCGTTGGACGCGATGGACGCCACTCTCGCTCTGGAGCGCACGGTACACGTGATCGCCTTCGATCATGAACGTGATGTTCTTGAACCCTCCGATCGGCGTGCGCGCGCTGCCCACGAGCCGCGTGTGCCAGCCCTTTCGTTCCGCGAACCGTGCGTACATCCGGAAGAGCTCCGCAGCGAAGAGCTCCGCCTCATCGCCGCCGACGCCAGCGCGGATTTCTACGATGATGTCCTTCTGGTCGAGGGGATCGCTGGGTTCGAGGAGCTCGTCGAGCTCGGCAGCAATGCGCTGTCGCTCTGCTCGTGCCTGCGTGAGCTCCTCCTCCCCGAGTTCGCGGAGCTCGGGCTCGACGGCGCCGGCAGCGTCCGAAGCTTCTACGATCGTCCGGTCGAGCCGCTCGAGGACGTCGAGGAGTTCAAGCGCTCGGGCGACCTGCGCGTGCGCACGGGAAATTTCCGCGAACCGTTTCCGGTCGCGGGTAAGATCCGGATCCTGGAGCTCACGCTCAAGCTCAGACTTCCGTGTTTCGAGTTGTCGTCGCTGATCGGGAGTAGGCGTCATATTGAAGAACGCAGAGGGCGAATCCCCCTACGTCCTTTATACCCTCTACACCTTTACTCCTCTACTCCTCACTCACTTTTCGGCCCCGAGCGCCTCTGACTTCGCTTTGCGGCGCGCAACATCTTTTTCCTTCTTTGCGCGACGACCGGTCCGAATGGCGGCGACCGCGTCTCTCGCAGCGGCGCGCTGCTCGAACTTGTCGACGCGGCGCGCGGTGTCGACGATCTTCTGCTTGCCGGTATAGAACGGGTGGCACGCGGAGCAGAGCTCGACGTGGATGTCCGGCACCGTCGAGCCGACGGTGAACACGCTCCCGCACGCGCAGGTGACCTTCGCGTCCTTGTGGTAGGCGGGGTGGATGCCGGGTTTCATAGACGGCAGCAGGGCAGGTGGCAGCAGGGCAGTAGAGCAAGCGTACCGTAATCGGTGTTCCATTGGCAATAGTAACGGGCAGCGCCCGGGTTTCCCCGGGCGCTGCTGCTCTGCTGCTCGCTCAGAAGCCGAGGAGTGATTCGATCTCCGACGGGCCCTCCGGTTCCTCTTTCTCGAACTGTCGGAAGGTATCCGGGAGTTTGACGTCCGCAGCTGCGGACTTATCGAACTTTGGCGCAAATCGGTCCTCGAACTTCACCCCGCGGAGCTTCGCGAGCGCCTCTTCGGCGCGGCCGCCGAGTTCCTCGAGCATCTCGAATTTCTCGTGGAGCGCGTCGGCATCAATCGGTTTCTGCTTCGCGAGCGCCTCGAGCTCTGCGACGAGCGCCTTGCCTTGGGCGACCATTTCCGCGAGTTCCGACGTATCCGCACCCTTCCGCTTGAGCGTGTTGATGAACCGCTCGACGGTGCGGATCTCGCGCTTCGCGTCGGTGAGCGCGCGGCGGACGTTCAGGACGCTCCGCACCGCGTCGACGTTCTCCCGGATATCCTCGAACGTATCGTGGAGGCCCTCAAGTTTCGCCATCGCCTCCTCGAACTCATCCGTCGTCTTCACCCGAGAGATTTCCGCGAGCATGACCTTGATCGTCTCAATGCCCGTGGCGATCGCGTTGAGCTGGTCCGCGAGGTCGAGCTTCGCGCGTTTCACCTGGCCGGTGAGTTTCTTGTGCTCACCTTCGAGCTGCCTGATCTCGCGGCCGAGCTGCTTCGTGATACGCGGGAGCTGCGCGACTCGGTGGCAGTTCTCGACGATCTCGCGGAGTTTGTCGAAGTGCTCCGGGAGGTCCGACATGATGTCCTGGAGCTCCTCTGGGTCCGTGGCCGCACGCACCTTCGCGATGATGTCCTTGATCGTGGCGAGCGATGCATCCGCGTCTGCCACGTCGACCTTCGCCTTCCGACACGCATTGAGTCCGCGATCCATCATGCGGATGCCCGTCTCCATACCGCGGAGTCCCCGCTGCATCTCCTTGAGCATGCGCGCCTTCTGCTCCTGCTCCATGCGCTCGAAGTCTCCCTCGCTCGGGCCGAACTCACCGCCGGGGCCGCCTGGCCCGAAGCGTCCACCTGGGCCCATCATGCCGGGTTCGCCCGGCGCGCCTGGAGCCGTTTCGAGCCCTTCACCGCGGCCTGGGAACTCGCCGCCCGGCGGCTGACCACGGAATTCGCCTCGGCCGGGGAACTCTCCCGGTGGTTTCGGCATCTCTCGCTTGAACTGGCCGCACTTTTCGCCGACGAGCTTCTTCTGTTCCTCCGTCGGCTGCAGCCCGCCCTTGACCATTTGCTCGAACGCCTCGCTCCCGAGCACCTCTCGCGCGCAGTTCTCGAGCGCTGGCGGGGGCTTCGGGCCCTCGTGGCGCTGCTCCATCTTTTTTTCGCACTTGAACTTCGGGCACCCATTTGGGTACTTGCCGGTCTCCTCACATTTCAGGTTTTGAGGTGGCGGGAAGCAGTGATCGAGTTGCGGGGGCGGTTGATCACCAGGTCCCTCGGGGATGCATTTCTGGATACTGCACCCGTCCGGCGTCGTCCCGGAGATTGATTTGCTACCGGCCGGACAGTCAAAGACTGGCATCGCGGGACATGGCCGCGGCAGGATACCCGTTGGTGCACTCGAGGTCGGTTGTATGCCACTCGGCGATGTCGGGAGGCTACCTGACGGAGTTTCACCACCGACCGGAGGCTGAGACCCAGGCAGCGATCCTGGTTGACTTCCTGGCGGAGGTGGTTGGCTTCCGGGTGGCGGGAGCCCCGGTTGATCGCCCGGCGTGATGCCGGGCTGAGATCCCGGCGGCGGTTGGCTCCCCGGCGGCGGGAGTCCTGGCTGGCTTCCAGGAGGCGGCGGCGGGTGGAAGTCCCCGGGTGGTAACCCTGGCTGGCTTCCGGGCGGAGGGGGTGGCGGCTGGAAGTCCCCTCCCGGTGGTTGGCCCTCCTGCGCGATACGAATTTGCGGCGTTGCGATGAAATCGGAGAACGACTGCGCGCCAATCACTGTCGCCGCTGGTGCGAGTACGACGATGAGCGCTGCAGTGATGAGCTGTTTGCTGAATGGGAGTTGCATAGGCTTGCGCCTTACGAATCTACGAATGTTCACGAATCTACGAATTTGCGAATCCACACATGCTGGTTCGGATGTTGGCATTGGACTTCGACCTTTTGCGATTCCGCGGTTATGGCACGGAGACCCCGCGCCTGTGGATTGAGGCGGAAAACGACTATACCAAGTATACCACAAAATCAAGCGTGTTGCTACATTCGCGGCTCAGGAGAGCCAAAAACATCCTCTCATGATCGGAAATTAGTCCTGGGGTGGCTATGGTAAGATGTACGTATCACACAAAATCGATTGTTCAGTACATGGCAAAGAGACTCTCCCCGACATTCGCCACCAAGGAGATGCGCCGACCGCTCGTCGCGGTCGACATTGTAGTCTGCGCCATCCGTGATGGTGCATTGCAGATCGTGCTCATTCGTCGTGCGATGCCGCCCTTTGAGGGGAAGTGGGCGATCCCCGGAGGATTCGTACTCCCGGAGGAGACGCTCGATCACGCCGCGAAACGCGAGCTCCGAGAGGAGGCCGGCATTCGTGTGGCGGGGGAGTACCTCGAGCAGCTTTTCACGTTCGGGGATGTTGCCCGCGATCCACGCGGTCGTGTGATCTCCGTTACATACCTCGCACTCATTCACGGAGAGGGGATCGAGCCACGCGGTGGGTCTGATGCCGCGGATGCGCGGTGGTGGCCGGTCACGGAACTCCCGACGCTCGCGTTCGACCACGCGCATATCCTCGCGTACGCGCTGCAGCGGCTTCGGTACAAGCTCGAGTACACGAACGTCGCGTACGCGATGCTGCCGAACCGGTTCACGTTGTCTGAACTCCAGATGACGTACGAAGCGATTCTTGGAAAACCGCTCGATAAGCGGAACTTCCGGAAGAAGATCGTCAGCCTCAACTTCGTGAAGCCGACGCACCAGTGGCAACGCGTCGGGAAGGGGAGACCCGCACAACTCTGGCGCTTCACGAAACGCGAGCCGGTCATGGTCAAGACGTTCGTGGCCAAGGCGTAGCGGACCGAACACACTCATTCTTCCTACGATTTTTCCCCCTCCCATGGAGGGGGAGCGAGGGGGGTGGTTGAGGGCCGAAGGCCCCTTGACACGGTATTTAGTGTATATTATACAATAAGTATGGATCGTACGGATGGCTCAAATTAGTGTAAAAATCACACATTGAAGGCAGCGAGCTCGCCTGTGGATAGCGAGGCTCCGAGATCAATGCGCTGCGAGTACTGGAGTGTCGCCGATCCCCATGAGGGAAGACGCACCCCGGCCACGCCTTTCACGCGCAGCGATCTCAATGGACCTCGTCATCAAATGCAAAACGGCGCATGTATTCGCCCGGGCGGATCGGCGCCAATCGAGCCGCTGCCTTGAGGATGCGATGAACGTTCGTTCCAACCAACAACGAAGCAGGAGGTGTCACCATGCCGTTTCCGTTCCGATTCTACCGTGGTGGTCCGACCGATCACGTCGTGAAGTACGTCGCTGGCGAGCGGCGCGCGGAGGGGCGCGGGAAGATGTTCCTCGTCGGTCCGCGGACGACGATCGTCCAGGTGCCGACGACGGACCTCACGATCCCGTTCTCCTTCACCGAGCTCACGTTGGATGGGCAGGAGGTGGTCGTCCAGGGCGATCTCCTCGCGGGGCTCATCCTCGACGAGATCCTCAAGCGCTGCGACTTCTCGATCAACGCCGTGAATGGCTCGTACGTGAGCGACGACCCCGACAAGATCGAGGATGACGCGCGGCACGCGCTGCAGGTGTACGTGCGCCGCGAGGTGCTCGGGAAGTCGCTCCAGTCCGCGCTCACGTCGACCGCGAGCATCCAGGACGCCGTCCAGGATGCGATCGGCAAGGACGCGAAGGCGTTCACGGCGATCGGCGTCGAGGTGCGCAACCTCTTCGTCACGAGCGTGAATCCGGCGAACCTCGACCTCAAGCGCGCGCTCGAAGCGAAGGCGCGCGAGGAGATGCTCGCCGACGCCGACCGCGCGCTCGCGGAACGCCGCATGGATGCGGCAAAGAGCGACCGTGGCCTCAAGGAGTACGAGGCGGAGACCGCGGAGGGGCTCGAGCGGCGGCGCGCGGCGCTCGTCGAGGCGCGCAACGCGAACGTCGTCGCAGAGGCGGCGGCCGATGCGACCGCGATCGCGAAGCGCCTCGAGCCGTACGAGAAGGTCGACTCGCGCCTCGTGTTCGCACTCGGCATCCGCGAGCTCGGGATGAGCGGTCGGGTCGGCCAGCTGAACTTCACGCCGGAGTTCCTCGCGGCCATCCACGGTGCGGCGAACGGCGCACGGTGACGCCATGATCGAGCGCGTCATCGTAGTGACGAAGCCGACGCGGCTCGAGGAGCTCTCTCGGAGACACTCGCACGGTCAGCTCCGTTTCCTCCTCGAACGTCGCGGGGAATCCCTCGCGGAGTACGAGGAGGAGGACGTGCGATGCCGGGAGGCGCTCGACCGCGTCGTGGGCGCGGCACCGCGCGGGCTCGCTCGGGAAGTGATTCCCCGCGACTTGGTCTCTCGCTACCTCTTCCGGCCGCACGATCTCGTCGTCACGATCGGACCGGACGGGCTCGTCGTGAACGTCGCGAAGTACCTCGATGGCCAGCCGATCCTCGCGGTGAATCCGGATCCGTCGCGCATTGATGGCGCGCTGGCGAGGTTTCATCCCGGGGCGATCGGCGAGGTCATCGCCGCGGTTGTCCGAGGCGCGTGCGCAGTGGACGAACTGTCGCTCGCACGCGCGACGACGAGCGACGGACAGGAGCTCCTCGCGGTGAACGACTTCAAGGTCGGGCGGCGCGATCAGGTGTCCTCGCGATACCGGATCCGCTACCGCGGCAAGGAGGAGCGCCAGTCCTCGAGCGGGATCATCATCGCGACCGGTGTCGGTTCGACGGGATGGATTCGTTCCATCGTCACCGGCGCCGTCGCGATCGCGGAGGCGTGTGGGTGGAAGTCCGCCACGGCGAGTCGGTTGCCGGTCCCGTTCGCATGGGAAGCGCGGCATCTCCTGTTCGCGGTCCAGGAACCCTTTCCCTCGCGTGCCACGAAGACGTCGATCGCCTTCGGGAAGCTCGAGGAAGGGGAGGAGCTCATCGTCGTGTCGGAGATGGCAGACGGCGGCGTCATCTTCTCCGACGGCATCGCCGATGACGCGATTCCGTTCAACGCGGGGACGACGCTCCGGATCGGTCTCGCAGACCGCACCGCGAACCTCATCCGACCCTGACACACAAGAGCCTCATTGCCGGAATCTGAAATTTCAAATTTCAAATCCGTCAATGGGGCGTTCACTCGAGCATCGGAGCATCCGATGCCGGAGCGAACGGAATGCACCTTGACATCGGATGAATGACGTGGTACCGTACCACCACGTTCATTCGTTACTTCCCTACAACCCAGCAGCAGGAGGGATGGCAATGGCAGAAGCCGACAAGCTCGCGACCGGCGAGCGGATTCTCGTCGGAGAGCACGATGCACTACTCGTCATCGACGTCATGCCGACGTTCATGCCCGGAGGCGGTCTCGCAGTACCGGGCGGACACGAGGTCGTGCCGGTCATCCGGCGGGTGATGCCGGTATTCCCGAAGCGGAGGCGCATCGCGAAGAAGGAGCGCCACCCGATCGGGCACATCGCACTCGCGAAGTCGTATCGCGGCATCGCTCCGAAGACGATGATGACGTTCGAGCTTCTCCACCGTCGCGTGTACGAAGTCGGCGTGACGCAGGTCCTCGCTCCGCATGCGAAGTTCACCATGCAGGACCTCCGGGAGTACCTCGAGGCGGTGGGCGCGTTCATGCTGTGGGACGACCACAGCATCGCCGGAACGGACGAAGCGGAGCTCCATCCGGATCTCCCGGAGTCCCAGTTCGGCTACACCCTCATCACGGGGCTGGATCCGCGGGAGCACGCGTACTCCGCGTGTCGCGGAGATGCCGGAACCCCGACCGAGCTCATGGATGTCCTCCGCGCTCGCGGCGTCACCCGCGTCTTCTGCTGCGGCCTCGCGTTCGACTACTGCGTCGGCTGGACCGCGGTGTTCCTCGTCGACGAAGGGTTCCAGGTGGTCGTCATCGAGGACGCCACGCGCTCGGTCGGCGTGCCGGACACCAGCGTCGGGGCCATGCTCAATCGGCTGAGCTTCAAAGGGATCCGCCTCGTGCAGGCCAACCAGCTCTGTGGTGCAGCACCCAGCGACGAGTTGACCACAGCGGAACGTCGCGTCGCCCGGAGCCGCGACATCTGCGGGAACGACTAGCGCGGGGTCTGGGCAGGGGAAGAGGGGAGTGCGCATCGGCGCAACACCGAAACGTGGTACGGGACAATACCGTTCCACGTTTTCCTTTGTCCATTACTTACTCCTCTCGTCATTTCGACCGGAGCGAGTCGCACGAGCGAAGCGGAGAAATCCCCGGAGATCTCTCGGCTACGCTGCGGCTCCGCTCGAGATGACGGTAGAAGTGGGATCGGTCGTTCACAACTTAATAAGTGTAAAAATGACACGTATTACCGTGTCATTGCGAGGACAGCTGTAGCGGAGGCCTTTAGGCCTCCATCGGTGGCGACCTGAAGGTCGCCGCTACGCGGAGGAGGATTGAACAATGCGCAACCAATTCGACATCGCCGGTGGATCGGTGGCCGGACGTGACCACGTCGCTGCGGGACGGAACAACCAGGACGCGTTTGCGTGGCACCAGGATGATCGGTGCACGATCGCGGTCGTCTGCGACGGGTGCTCGGAGGGAGTGCACAGCGAGGTTGGCGCGAAGCTCGGGGCTCGGCTCCTCGTGCGGGCGATCGAGGATCGTTTCTGGGAGTACGCGACGAATCCGTACGACGCATCGAAGCGCGAGCCCGTTGATGTGCCGGAGTTCTGGGATGAGGTACGCAGCGAGTTCCTCGGCGGACTCGGCTCGCTCATTCCGCGGATGGCGAACCTCGCGGTGAAGGGTGATCGGATCATCCTCGACTACTTCCTCTCCACCGTCGTCGGTTGCCTCATCACCGAGCGGTTCGCGTACATCTTCTCCATCGGCGACGGTGTCATCGCGGTGAACGGTGAGATCGAGAACCTCGGCCCGTTCCCCGGGAATGCTCCGCCATATCCCATGTACGGCGCGATGTCTCCTGGAGCGGCCATGGAGGAGCGTACGAGATTTCGCCTCCGTCCTCCAATCCCGTTCGGGGATTCTTTCGCAATTTCGCACGAAAATGCGAAAGATCAGCGCGGCGGTGGGGTACAGTCCATCCTCCTCGGTACCGATGGAGTCGTGGATCTCATCACCGCGGCGGAGCGGACGCTCCCCGGGAAGGGCGAGCTCGTCGGGCCGCTCAGTCAGTTCTGGACGGACGACAAGTACTTCCGGAACCCGGACATGGTGAGGCGGCGGCTCACGCTCGTGAACCGCGAGGCGGTGCGGGTGGAGAACGGGATGCTCGCGAGGACGCCGGGGCTGTTGCCGGACGATACGACCGTCGTCG
>CAZPCZ010000035.1:0-13982 GCA_964585225.1 uncultured Gammaproteobacteria bacterium | reverse complement strand
GAAGCCCGCCGCTTCGGCGTGGCGAAGGCCCGAAGGGGACGGGCCGGTGAGGAACCAAGCCTCGATGGCCGATAATGCTCTTGGCGGTCGGGGAGCCCCCGAGGGCTTGGCTTACGTCATTGCCTCACCTCCTGTCCGTAGGTCATGACGATCGCTCCCGCGCGCCGGCTTCGCCGTCCCGCGGCTTGCGAGGGTGGCGGCGCCTCGCCGCATCCCTCTCGCACGCCGCGCACAGACATCCTCTCGTCGCAAGTCGGATTCGCCGTTGATCCGTAGGCGCTCCAACCTCCCGGACCGGGCGGCAACTCCGCTCGGAGAATCTCCCGACGCGCCAACCCGTTGCTTTCACCCAGGTTCGCACGGGGTTGCGGAACTGCTGGCTGTCCCCGCGCAGGCTTGACAGGCGCCTGGAGGATCCGTTAGGGTGGCAGGCGATTGCCCGGTCTACGGAAATCCGAAGCCTCATGACCCGACCGCTCAAGACGGGGCAGACCGAGGAATCCCTTTTGTTCCAGAGGAGCACGATCCTATGACCGAAGGTTGCAGCGGCCAGTCATCCGCGGGAAAGCTCAAGATTCCGAACTTCAACACCTTCTCTACCCTTGCCGACCGGTTATCGATCGAGAACGTCAAGCTCGCGCACTTCGAGAATGCTCTGGAGCACGATGCGCCCTCGCTCGAGAAGGCTGGGGAGTTGCGTGGGAAGATCGAGGTGCAACATCGAATTATCGAGGCGCTCAAGAACGAGCTTACACGCTTCATGGAGGAGGCCTTCCTCAGCGGGCAGTACGAGGCCATCAAGGAGGAAAGGACCTTTACATGAGCGATGGGCGAGAAGTCATCCGGACCTTCGTGGAGGCGGTGTGTCAGCTCTCCAAGGCAAATTGTCTGACCGGGATCTGGGACAATCGCCGTTTCCGCGAGTGCCGAAAACCGTTCGCCGAGGTGGACGCGGCCTACGTTTACAAGACGGAGAAGCTCTCCCGAAAAAACGTGGAGCTTCGGGCGACGTACCGTGCCCAGCTGGACGTCTGTCTCGTGAAGCTCCTCTCCTTGCGGAAATGATAGGCTAGGACGGCCTGCATGCTCGCAGCGAATGATACGATCATCTTGGGAGGAGGTTTTACCGGACTCGCCGCCGGGCTCGCCTCAGGCTATCCCATCTTCGAGGCGCGCGACGTCGTCGGCGGGATTTGCTCTTCCTACTACCTGCGGCCGGGAGAGTTGGAGCGCCTCCCTGCGGTCCCCTCGGACGGCGAGGCCTATCGGTTCGAGTACGGCGGCGGCCACTGGATCTTCGGGGGCGATCCCGCAGTACTCGAGCTTCTGGAGAAGCTCGCTCCGACGAAATCGTATCAGCGACGGTCCGCCGTCTATTTCCCAGACACGGGCCTCCTCGTTCCCTACCCCGTTCAGAATCATCTCTCCTACCTGGGCGAGGAGATCGCCGCAAAGGCCTTGGGAGAGATGGCGCAAGCACCTGCGGCCATCGCGCGGACCCTGTCAGAGTGGATCGAGCAAACGTTCGGCCCGACCCTCGCCCGCTTGTTTTTCGGGCCATTCCACGAGCTGTACACCGCCGGGCTCTGGAAGACCATCGCGCCCCAAGATGCGTACAAATCCCCCGGCGGCTTAAAGCTGGCGATTCAGGGGGCATTTGGGCAGGCGCCTCCCGTGGGCTACAATGCGAGTTTCCGGTATCCTGTCGAAGGTCTCAACGCCCTGGCGGGACGGATGGCGGCACGATGTAAGGTGATCTCGAACAAACGGGTTACTCGTATCGACCCGAATCAAAGACGTGTGTACTTCGCCGACGGAACGGAGGTCGGTTACCGACGGCTGATTTCCACTCTCCCTTTGAACCAAACCTGCGCTCTCAGCGAAACAAGACTGGACGAACAGCCAGACCCCTATACTTCCGTGCTCGTCGTCAACATAGGGGGTCTCAAAGGACCTCGCTGTCCCGAAGAACATTGGATCTACGTGCCGGCGAGTGGGCCCAGATTTCATCGCGTGGGATTCTACAGCAACGTCGACTCCAGCTTCCTACCGCGGAGTTCCCAAGCCAAGGGGGATCGCGTGAGCATCTACGTGGAGAAAGCATATCCGGGGGGAAACTCACCCCCGGAGGAAGACCTGACACGTCTGTGCGGGGCCATCGTAGACGAGCTAAAGGGGTGGGGATTTCTTCGGGAGGCAGAAGTCGTGGATCCCACCTGGATCGATGTGGCCTACACGTGGTCCTGGCCCGGATCGGGATGGAGAACGAAGGCCCTGCGGGCGCTCCTGGAGCGGCACATCCAACCTGTCGGCCGGTACGGGCGCTGGATTTTCCAAGGCATCGCGGACTCGATCCGCGACGGCCTGATGGTGGGGAGCGCGGTCCGCCAGTCGGAATAGCCGAGGGGCATCCCAGTCTTCACTTCACGGCCTCCACGAAAAATAAGGAAATCTCCGGCCGATTATCAAACTCGGGCCCACGAAGCTCCGCTACCGACGATTCACGGTATCGGCTGCGACGGATGCGACTAGGATCGAATCCGGCGGCAATGAGGAAATAGATTATCGCGTTTTCCGTCGTGAGCGTGCGCGCGGTAACTGATGGTGCCTCGGTCGCGGCAAGTGCTGGGTTTCCCGTTTCCGTTTCCCCACGACAGTAGGGGGTGCGGGAAACGGAAACGTCCCCTCTCGCCGCGGGCCTTCGAGGGCTACACGTTCGTCGCAAGCTGGTAGCCGTCATCGCACTTGACGACGCGTCCGTCGTCGGTGAGCCCGGCGAGCGCGTCGCAGAGGCTGGCCATGCGCATGCGACAGGCCTTGCGGAGTTGGTGGACGCCCATGGGCTCGACGGATTCCAAGAGAGCCTGCTCGATCCGCTCGGCGGCGGAGATCGCGGGCCCGACCCCAACGGGAGCGATCGGCCGATCGAGGACTTCCAGCGTTCGAATCTCGCCGTGCACGCGGAGTTCGAGGGCCACCTCGTGGATGGGCGCCGCGGCCCGATGCTCCACGCTCATCAGCAGCACGTCGTCGCCCTTTCGGCCCCACCGAAGTCGGAAACTTCCTCGTCGCGACCTGGACGAACCGGCGCGCCGCGTAACCCACGGCCATCCGACTTCGAAAGGATGTGCCGCTCTCGCGCGCGAACGTGTCCCTGTCGTTCTCTCCGAGATACTCTGCCCGGAACCGTCGTCTGAGGTGATTCTTCCGCCGCCGATGCACGGCTCATGCCTTCGCTCCGCTCAGGCACTCGCCGTGCGAAGGGTTGGCGACGGAACGTACGATATCTGTGGACCGGTCAGAGGCCGATGATGGCTATTCAGGAAATGAGGGGGCAACAGAATCCGGGGGCACGTGCTATACTTCCAGTATCCTGTTGCATCAGGGCGACTTTGAGAGAGGGCGCCAGGGACCCGACGGTCACGATTCCAGCGCCACTGACGCATCTTTGCTACTCGGAGCCAGCCTGAGATGACTTCTTCCGGGCGGGGGACCGTATTCTTTGGACCGTTCATCGGAGAATTCGGGTGGGAACTCCTCTTCTGGCAGGGGTGGGTAAGGAAGGTCTGCAAGGCGGATTTCGCGGGTTTTCGCAAGATCGCGTGCAGTGTGCCTGGGCGGCAGCCCTTCTACCCGTATGTCGACGAGTTCTGGCCACTGCCCGAGGAATTCTTGAAGCTAGGAGTGTCCGCTCACGGCTACTTCACGGATGCGTGGCGTGCCGGGTACCCCGGGAAGCATATCGAGCGACACACCCTCAGGAGCCTTCTGGAGGGCATCCGCCGGCTTCGTTGGCCTCGTCGTGTTTGGACCGAAGAGAGACTGGATCTTCCTGACGTTGAGCCTCACGCTGAAGCCATGCTCGCCTCATTTCGAGAGCGACTTCCTGACGGTACGATCTTCTATGTTCCGTGGAAATGGAACCGTCACGAACCTGACGGATTGGAGTTCGGGATGAGCTTCCATCCGACGGACCCTCCGCGCAAGGATGCCTTCCGCTCCCAGAACATCGGCTTCGCGAACCAATTCACGGAACGCCTGGAGCCTACCCTCGAAGGAAAGCGCTGGGTAGCGGAGAACCTCAGGAGTTCTTCGAGGTTGATCGCCCTGTTTCCACGCTGCCGGCTGATCAAGCGGCCGGACAGGAATTGGTCGCGCGAGAACTACCTAGCTCTAACCGAGCATCTCCGAAGGAACCATCCAGAATTCTCGGTGGCCATCTTCGGCGAACCTGCAGGTGTCTACTTTTCCGATGGAGTGCCAGATGGGTGTTTTGATCTCATCCAGGTTCCTCCCTTTTCTCGGATGGACATTCAGTTAGCCGCTTTGAAACAGAGCGTGTTGGCGGTAGGGTCAACCTCGGGCGGTATCATTTTCGCGTCCTATTCGGGTTGTCCGACAATCGTGTGGGGGGACCCGATGTGGATCGCGCGCTATCGTGAAGAAAATGTTTTGAAAACGCCTCAGCTCTACTACCCGAAAATGCAACCTACGGTCGATGAGATTGTTAGCGTGATCCGTCACTACCTTGCGGAAGGCAGCTTTCCTGCGTGTGCATGATGTTCGATTCACGAAGGGGCCACGATACTCAGAAAGTCGCGTGAGATGATTTCGTTCGCGATCCTACTCCGAAGTGTCTTGGCATATAACGAAAATGAAGGGCAATACACCTGAAGCGTGAAAGGAGACGGTTAGCGATGGTCACGCCCAAGGAAGAAAATGTTACCGGCGTCCCTACGCCCCCTCTTCAGGAGCTAAGGGAAGCGGAAAGCGCGAAATGGCCCCAAGAGCCAAGCCCCGTTTTCGCGTTGATTGAACCTACCGACGTGTGCAACCTGGCCTGCCCGATGTGTTCCCGGGAGGAGGTGCTCAAGAAATCTGGGAAGGCACCGAGTTCACTCGGTCTCGAGTCTCTTGAACACATTGCCCGACACATCCCCACGCTCAAGGAGATCAAGTTTCACGGTCTAGGCGAGCCGTTCCTGACACGGAACGCGCCCAAGATATTCTCCCGCCTCAAAGAACTCTGGCCCGGCGTCCATGTCGTGACGATCACGAATGTGACTTGGCCGGACTTCGTCGACGTTCAGGCTATTCTTCGTTCTGTCGATCACGTGTATGTTTCCATCGACGGTCATGATCGAGAAACTTTTGAAACCTACCGTCTCAAGGGGAAATTCGACCGCATGGTGCACAATGTGCGACGAATCATGCGAGAGAAGCCCGACTCCACAAAAGTCTCGGTCAACTGTTGCTTCACCAAGGAGACCTACCGGAACTTGTATCAAATGGTCATTCTGACCCGGGCTCTGGGCGTTGACACGATCCGCTTCAACCTAGTGCAGAACTGGATTCCCGAGGTGGACGAAGAAAAGGCCGAAAAGCACGACGAGATCAGAGCCAAGCTCTTGCATCATATAGACCTTGACGATTTGGTCGAGAGCGTCCGTTACATGAAAAGGATCGCGGAAATGCTGGGGGTATCCGCCGATATCGTCGGAAATCCCGACTTCGAGCCCAAGACGTGCAACTGGAGCACTAAGATGACCTATGTCACCGTAGCGGGAGAAGTGCTTCCTTGTTGCATGCGCTGTGACACCAAATACTCTTTCGGAAACGTATTTAAGACCCCGTTCGAAGCCATTTGGAAGGGATCAGAGCTTAACCGGTTTCGCGAGCAGCTACGGTCGGACAATCCCCCTAAGATCTGCAAGGACTGTCCTTACCTTCTGAACGCTAAGATCCTCAGATATATAAACGAACGCGTCGCTGCTACCAAAAGCGACTTCCTCATGCATATCTAGGGTGCGTGGAGACCAGCATGTCGGTCTGGAGAATCCCGTTCATCGACGTTGCCAAAGAAATTCGGCCCCGGAAGCAGGAGCTCCTGAAAGCGATTGAGCGGGTACTCGAATCGGGCACGTATATCGGGGGAAAGGAGGTCCGCCGATTCGAGGAGGCATTCGCGCGCTTCTGCGCCGTGCGGCACTGCGTGGGCGTCAATAGTGGCACCGACGCGCTGATCCTCAGCCTCCAGGCGCTACAAATCCCTCGAGGGGCGGAGGTCATCGTCCCTTCCCTGACATTTCCGGCGACGCCTCTTGCCGTGGTGGCGGCGGGCTGCATTCCGGTCTTCGCAGAAGTGGACTCGACTCTGACCCTTGATGTCCAGGATGTCCGGCGGTGTCTATCTCGAAAAACCAAGGCGGTGATTGCGGTCCACTGGGCGGGACTCATGGCCAACATGAAATCTTTGAGTGAGCTATGCGAACGGCACGGGATCGCTCTGTTGGAGGATGCGGCTCAAGCCCACGGGGCGTCGTATCACGGCCACCCAGCAGGTTCTCTCGGCATCGTGGGGTGTTTCAGTTTCTTTCCGACCAAGACCCTAGCCTCTATGGGCGATGGAGGGGCGGTGACCACGGATCGCAGCGAGATCGCCAATCGGGTTCGTCTTCTGGGGGACTTCGGAAGGACAGCGCGGGAGAAGTTCGAGCTCCTCGGACGCAACTCGAGGCTCGACGCACTCCACGCCTCTACACTGCTTATTCAGCTGCGGCATCTGAGGCGGCGAAATAAGGAAAGAATGAAGAATTGCGAACGGTATTCACTCGAGCTCAAGGATTGGGTCGGAACTCCCGTCATTCCCCCTCGCCAAACGCATGTGTATCATTTTTACATCGTCCGTGTTCGGCAGCGCGATATGGTCATGGCAGCCCTCAGGCGGTCCGGAGTCGAGTCCACGACGCACTACAGCGTTCCTTGCCACAGGCAGCCGGCGCTGGCATCCTTCTGCAGGCGCGAACTGCCTCAGACGGGCCGTTTATGCAAGGAAATCCTGTCATTGCCGGTGGAGATAACGGCGGCGCAGCAGGCTGTAGTCATTCGAGAGATTAAATCAGTATTGAAACGGATCGGGGGTAAGGGACAGCCATGACCCCTTTCAAAACCAGGGTTCTCATCTATGGGGCCGGGAACGAAGGTCGCATTGTGTACGACATTCTCCGCGACGAAGGCAATCGGGATCGCTTCGAGCCGATAGGGTTTCGCGACGACTTCTCTAAGGTTTCAACCCTCCTCGGTCTTCCTGTTCGCAAAGAGTTCCTAGAGGGGTCCTATGATGGCGTCGTTCTGGCCATCGGAAACGACTTGAATACAAAGCTGGCCACGATCCAGCACTTGTCTCAGGGCATTCGCCGTTCCGTCCCCGCCATAAGCTCTTCGGCCTACGTGGCTCATGATGCACAGCTTGCGGATTCGGTCATCCTCCATCCCCGGGCGGTGGTGATGACAGGGGCTCGCATAGGACACTGGGTCACATTACGGACCGGAGCGACAATTGATCACGACTGTGTCTTGGAGGACTATGTGAACGTATCTCCCGGCGTTGTGACCGGCGGAGGAGTGAAGATCCGTCGAGGAGCTTTTATCGGACTCGGGGCCGTTCTCTTCCCTGGCGTAACCGTCGGTTCAGCCTCAATTGTCGGAGCTGGGGCCATCGTCAGGCAAGACGTCGACGAGGGTATGGTAGTTGTCGGTCATCCGGCGCGCCTGCTCCGTCGCGCCGACAAGTGATGCCATGAAGATATTGGTGACGGGCGGGGCGGGGTTTATCGGATCTCATGTGGTTGACCAGCTCCTGTCTGCCGGCCATTTCGTCGCCGTCGCCGACTCTTTATCCAGCGGACACCGATCGAATGTTCCTCCAGCGGCTCGCCTTTACGAGGTCGACGTAACGGATGCGGAAGGCGTGGGAACGGTCATGACCCGCGAGCGACCGGAGGCGGTCATTCATCTGGCCGCCCAGATCAATGTGCGGGTATCGATCCAAGACCCAGGATTTGACGCCCGACAGAACATCCTCGGGAGCATCAATGTTCTTCGGGCCTGCGCTCGGGAAAGGGTACGACGTTTCGTGCTCGCCTCGTCGGGCGGAGCGATGTACGGCGAACAGGGAATCATCCCCACCCCTGAGACAGCCCCGGCCGTGCCGACCTCCCCTTACGGGATCGCGAAGCTGGCGTGCGAGCACTATGCGCGCTACTATGGCCAAGAGGGGACAATCCAGATTGTAAGCCTTCGGCTAGCGAACGTGTACGGTCCTCGGCAAGACCCCCGAGGAGAAGCCGGTGTCGTGGCCATTTTCATCCCCCGCATGCTCCGCGGAGAACAGCCTGTCGTGTTCGGTGACGGACGGAAAACTCGTGACTACGTCTACGTCGAAGATGCCGCGGAGGCCTTTGTCTGTTCCCTAGAATGTCCGCCCGGGACGTACAACATTGGAACGGGCATCGAGACGGAAGTAAACGCGCTATTCCGGCATCTGAAACGCTTGACCGGTTTTCCAGGCGAGGCGGATCATGGACCGGCGGTGTACGGCGAGGTGACAAGGAGCGCGCTGGACGCTGGCCTTGCCAAGGACCGCCTGAGGTGGGCGCCCAAAGTCGATCTTGAAGCAGGATTGAGCCGCACGGTTCGTTACTCCCGTGCAGGGGCCGTCCGTCAGTGAATACTATTCTGCGCAAGGAAACCGGTGTGCGCGTGGAATGATCCGGAACGGCGCGCCCGCGCGCTCGAAACGCTCTCCGGAAGTGGAGGGTCGTCTGGGCGCAGGGTGCAAAGCAGGGGAGTTTTCGCATGACCCAGGACTCCTTCCGAACGGCGTTTGCACAGGCGTATGTCGACAACGTGTGCGGGGTGCTGCGGGACTTGCCCTGGCAGCCTGTCGCTCGTCTCCTTGCTGAATTGGAGAGGGCTCATCGAGAGCAGCGGACCGTCTTTCTGGCGGGGAATGGCGGCAGTGCCTCGACGGCCGCCCACACCGCGAACGATTTTGTTCGGGGGGTAAGCCGCGAACCCGGCCGAGGGCTGCGAGCGATAAGCTTGTCGGATAACGTATCGATGCTGACGGCGATCGCGAACGACGAAAGCGATGCGGAGGTCTTCGCTCGACCCCTGGAGGCCCTGGGTCGCCCCGGGGACGTCTTGCTGGTCTTTTCCGGGAGCGGCAATTCGCCCAACCTGGTTCGAGCGGTCTCCGTCGCCAAGACGCTGCAGATGACGGCGATCGCCGTGCTCGGGATGGGAGGAGGGAAGGTCGCCCCGATGGTCGACATCGCCGTGGTGGTCCCTTGTAGCGAATATGAACCGATCGAAGACGTCCATATGGTCCTTCACCATCTGATGACGGCGTACCTGCGCTCGTGCCTGAACAAGACCGCGGGCGACGACGGCAGAGGGGAACAAGCCTCATCGACCTCGGTCCGGGAGGTTTCGGACCGAAGGGGAAAACGGATCGCCACCATCATCCCGGCCGCTTACTCTAAAGCGCAGGGGATTCAGTTCTTCACTCCGAACGAATATTCCCAGCAGCTCGCCTTCATGGCGTGGCCGGAGGGAAAGCACATCGAGGCGCACGTCCACAATCCCGTCTCGCGCGAGGTGCAACACACTCTGGAAGTGCTCTTCGTGCGCCGCGGCCGAGTGCGAGCGGACCTCTACGACGAAGAGCGCCAGTACCTGGAAAGCCACATCCTCGGGACGGGAGACATGATTTTCCTGGCCGCGGGCGGACACGGATTCAAATGTCTGGAAGCGACCCAGATGATCGAAGTGAAGCAGGGGCCTTACGTAGGCGATCAGGATAAGACTCGGTTTCAGGGGGTTTCGGACGATGAAGTACTGCAGGGTGGCGACCCGTCATGATCGATGAGCCCTTCAGACCCGTCGAGGCCCGTGAGGCTCCTCCGCGGAAGCCCGTGGAGGGGGGAATCCCCGTCCATGAGCCCTTGCTCAACGGCCGCGAGAAGGAGTACCTGATTCGGTGCATCGATACCGGATGGGTTTCATCCGAGGGTCCGTTCGTGCGGGAGTTCGAGGATCGATTCGCCTCCTACATCGGAGTTTCCCACGGCGTCGCCGTCTGCAACGGGACAGCGGCGTTGGAGACGGCTCTGTATGCCGTGGGAGTCGGGCCCGGAGACGAAGTGATCCTCCCGACCTTCACCATCGTGAGTTGCGCGATCGCGACGCTGCGATTGGGAGCCCGTCCCGTCCTGGTCGATATCGATCCGGAAACGTGGTGCATGGATGTCGGGCAGATCGAGTCGAGGATTACGTCGCGCACGAAGGCGATCATGCCGGTCCACATCTACGGGCATCCCGTCGACATGGATCCACTCCGAGAGATCGCGGACAGGCACGGGCTTGCCGTCGTCGAGGATGCGGCGGAGGCGCACGGAGCGGAGTATCGGGGACGCCGCTGCGGGAGCCTGGGCGATGCCGCGGCGTTTTCGTTCTATGCGAACAAGATCGTCACGACCGGCGAAGGCGGAATGGTCGTGACGGGGAATTCGGCGGCCGCGGAACGGGCGCGGTCCTACCGAAACCTCTGCTTTCGCTCCGACCGGCGCTTCTACCACACGGAGGTCGGATACAATTTCCGGTTGACCAACCTGCAAGCGGCCGTCGGATTGGCCCAACTCGAAAGGGTGGAGGAGTTCGTCTCGATCAAACGGCGACAAGCACACTCCTACCGCGAACGACTCCTGCGCATCCCCGGAGTCCGAGGTGCGGTGGAACGTCCGTATGCTCGGTCCGTGTTCTGGATGCACGCCGTGGAGCTGGAAGAACGTGTCGCTCTGGATGCGGAATCGGCGATGCGCCGTCTCGGCGAGCGCCGAATCGGCACCCGTCCGTTCTTTCTCGGTCTTCATGAGCAGCCGGCGTTTCGGGAAATGGGGCTTTTCCTCGGAGAACGGTATCCCGTCACAGAACGGGCCCATCGGCGAGGATTTTACCTCCCCTCGGGGATGACCCTGACGGAGGCGCAGATCGCCGCCATCTGCGACGCCTTGGCGGAGATGGTGAACGGGGCACGACTATGAGCGAGGTTTTTCAAGAGTACGCGAGCTTTTACGACCTCTTCTACGGCGAAAAGGACTACGCGGCGGAGTCCCGCTACGTTTTGGACCTCGTCCGCGCGCACTCCAGCCATCCGGTCCAGACGCTGCTCGATCTGGGGTGCGGAACGGGGACGCACGCGCTGAGCTGGCGTAAACAAGGGATCTCCGTGACGGGGGTGGAGGGCTCGGAGCGCATGCTCGCTCAGGCTCGCGAAAAAGTGGCGGACGCGGGAGGAGGAGTGGAGTTGATCCAGTCCGATATCCGCACGCTGGACCTGAAGCGGCGGTTCGACGTCGTGACCGCGATGTTTGCCGTCGTCGGATATCTCACGTCAAATGAAGATGTGGAGGCGGGGCTGCGGACGGCGCGGAGACACTTGGCTCCCGGTCGGCTCTTCATTTTCGACGTCTGGTATGGTCCCGCGGTGTTGGCTCAGCAGCCTCAGGTTCGTGAACTCGTGGTTCCGAGCGATTCGAATGGAGTCGTCGTGACGCGTCACGCGCGGCCGGAAATGAACGTCCTGGAGCATCGGGTCACGGTTCACTACACGGTGCGCCGCAGGATCGGCGTGGAGATCCGGGAGGCCCACGCGATGCGCTACTTCTTTCCGAAGGAATTGGAGTACATGCTGTCCAAAGTCGGATTCAAGATGATCGCTCTGACTCGGTTCCTCTCGGTGACGGAGGCTCCGAGAGAGGAAGACTGGAACGTCGCGGTGGTGGCCAGAGCCGAGGAGCACGGCGCGAGGTGAGCGAAAACGCGATGGAGGAGAAAACCGCCGGAGAGCGCATCTACCTGCCGGTTCAAAACGCCGGATGGGGATGGGCCATTTGGAGAGAGCTGTTCCTGGAGTTGTATGAGAGCCGGGGATTGATCTGGCGGCTCTTTCTGCGGGACTTCTCGGCGCGCTATCGCCAATCCATTCTCGGCATCCTCTGGGCGTTGATCCTGCCGGCTCTCGGCGTCGGGACGTTCGTCCTCCTCAATCGATCCGGCGTGCTCCAAGTAGGGAATGTGGGGGTTCCGTACACGGTCTATGCTCTCATGGGGTTGACGGCATGGCACGTCTTCGGGGGGGGATTGCCGGTCTGCACCGGCTCGATCCTGGCCGGGGGCAGCATGGTGGTGAAAATCAATTTTCCGAAGAAGGCCCTGGTAATCTCGGCCCTGGGTCAGGTCGTATTCGAGCTCCTCATTCGATTGGGACTCTTGACCGTGGTGATGATCGTTTTTCGGGTGGCCCCGAGCTGGACGGTGGTGTTCGTCCCCATGGTCTTGATCCCCCTGTTTCTGTTCGTTCTCGGGCTGGGACTGCTCCTTTCTCTCTGCAACGTCGTCATTCGCGATACCGCGGGCGTAGTGGGCGTCGTGACCTCGTTCCTCATGTTCCTGACCCCCGTCGTTTACCCCGCGGGGGAAGGCGGCCTGCTGGCCAAGATCAGTGTTTACAATCCGCTGGCGGTGCTCGTCACCGCGTTTCGAGATGTCGCGCTCAAAGGAACCCTTACGGATCCCGCGGCCTTCGGCTGGGCGAGCGGGCTCTCTCTGATCCTCTTTCTATTCTCGTTTCGTGTCTTCCACATCATGGAAGCGCGGATCGCGGAACGCATTTGAGGCTCGACGTGCTCTCAAAGTCGGGGACGGGAGTCAAGGAGGCGCGGCGGTTCGAACCCGCTACCTGGCTCCGAGACTTCTGGATATGAATCAAACAGCGAGAATCAAAGTCGAGGGGATCTCCAAAAAGTACGTCACGAACCTCAGGCGCTCGATGCTCTATGGGATCCAAGACATCGCGCACGACTTTTTTGGACTTTCCGCTCGTCGGGATCGGCTCCGCAAGGACGAATTCTGGGCCGTGAAGGACGTCTCCTTCGAACTAAGTCCCGGCGATACCTTGGGAATCGTAGGGGCGAACGGCTCGGGGAAGAGCACCTTACTCAAGCTGCTGAACGGACTCATCAAACCCGATACCGGGCGCATCTCAATTCGAGGCCGGACGGGGGCCCTGATCGAAGTGGGGGCCGGGTTTCACCCCCTGCTGACGGGGCGCGAGAACATTTTCGTCAACGGCGCGATCCTAGGCATGGGCAGGGCGGAGATCAAACGCAAGTGGGACTCCATCGTGGAGTTTGCGGGGATCGGCGATTTTCTCGACATGCCCGTGAAGTTTTACAGCAGCGGGATGTACGTGCGACTCGGATTTGCCGTGGCCGCTCATTGCGAGCCGGACATTCTTCTCGTCGATGAGGTCTTGGCCGTCGGGGACGTGGCTTTCCAAAAGAAGTGCTTCCGATTCATCGAAGAAACCATCCTCGGCAAGGGGGTGATCCTCTGTTTCGTCTCGCACAGCATTTATACCGTGACGAGGCTGTGCTCCAAGGCCCTCCTTCTCGACCGAGGCTGCATCAGGTTCGCGGGGAAAGCGAGCGAGGTCACTCCGGAATACTATAAGGCCTCTCGAGCGCAATCGATGGGGAATTCCTCACGTCCAGAACCTCGGCGGCCGGATCAGGATTACGCGAAGGAAGTTCGCCTCACCCATGTGGAGATGTGCGACGGTTCGGGCAACCCCGTCGACTCCCTTCAGACCGGGGATCCGGTCGAATTCAGGCTTTATCTGGATGCCGTTCGCGAAATGCACTTCATGCCGCGACCCTCTTTGAAAATCACCGATCTCTCGGGTACGGCCATCGTCTACTCGACGACCCGTGGCTCCGATCAGGAGTGGATGCGGCTACGAAAGGGAGAGAACATCGTCCGGTGCCGATTCGATTCCCTGAATCTCATCATGGGTCAGTATGTTCTCCAGGCGAAGCTGGGAGGAGCAGGAGACCTCGTGCAAGATTTTGTTCGCGAGGCGAAGCTATTCGAGGTCAAGGGGGCCAACGAACAATACGAGTCGAGTCTCGGCGCCGGACTCGTCTATGCGAAGAATCAATGGAGCCTTCTTTGAATCAGGCGGGCCGGAATTCCGGCTCGAACCCCAGACCCAGTATGGCTACCGACATCGGGAGGCAGGCCGAAGAGCCCATCCCGGTAGGCTCGTGAGCCGCGGCGGGCTGAGAAGCGAGCAGCGC
>CAZPCZ010000034.1:0-14338 GCA_964585225.1 uncultured Gammaproteobacteria bacterium | reverse complement strand
TCACCACTTCCTACACCAATCCCGATCTCGACGGCGTCGCGTGCGCGGTTGCGATGGCGGAGCTCCTGCGAGAGCAGGGGCGGGATGTGCGTGCGGCCATCTTTGGGCAGCCGAGTCTTGAAGCGAAGTGGTTTCTGAAAACTTTCGCAATCCCGACGCCACCGGACGGACGACCACTCCTCGCGGCCGGGGCCGAGGTCGTACTTCTCGATGCGAGCAACCCGCTCGACCTTCCATTTTCTGTGGACGTCGTGGTCGAGATCATCGACCACCGGCAGGCACACCGCGCCGATGCGTTTCCGAACGCCAAGGATGTCCAGATCGAGCTCGTTGGGTCTTGTGCGACGCTCGTGACGGAACGCATGCGCGCTGCGAATGTCACTCCGACGCGCGATAGCGCGCGCCTTCTTTCCGGTGCGATCGCGAGCAACACGGTGAACTTCAAAGCGCCGGTGACGACGGATCGCGATCGCGCGGCGTTTGTATGGCTCGCGCCGATCGCCGTGCTCCCGGAGACGTTCATTCGAGACATGTTCACCGCGAAATCCGACCTCAGCGGCGACCGGCTCCGGGAGGCGCTGCTCGGTGACTACACCATGAAGGAGTTCGGTGGGCATCGCATCATCTGGTTCCAGCTCGAAGCGAGCGGCATCGCAGCGCTCTACCGGACCCGGCGAGCGGAGATCGAAGCAATCATGCGCGAGGCATGCACGAACGAGCGGTGCGAGTACGCACCGTGCGGCGGCATTGATCTCGTGGAGGAGAAGACGTACGTGCTCGTCATTGATCCGAATACGGAGCAGCTGTTTGAACGCGCACTCGGTGTCACGTTCCACGACGGGATCGCGACGCTCGACGGCCTCATCGGACGCAAGATGATGACACCGAAGGTGAAGACAGCGCTTGAGTGGCTCGGTTGATTGATCGCCTACGTTATGGAGACCATCGAATGTGAAAACGTGCATGGAGAACGAGTGACGGTGCCGCGGAGTACGCTCACATTCCGTCCGACCGCGTACGCGATCATTGTCCGTGATGGCTCAGTGCTCGCGGTCCGGGATCCCAAGATGCCACGCTTCGCGTTTCCCGGTGGGGGAGTGGATTGCGGCGAGCGGCTCGCAGAGGGGCTGCGGCGTGAGGTACGTGAGGAGGTCGGCCTCGACGTTGTCGTTGGCGATCTGTTGCACCTCCGTGAGAACTTCTTCTACTGCGATCCAATCCACGCTGCGTGGCACGCGATCGTGTTCTACTACCGATGCGTACCGAACCCCACGAATACTCAGCCGATCGTCGGTGACATTGTAGAGATGCGTTGGACGCCGATCCACGAACTTCGAGAAGCGGATTTCCAATCCGTGCATTCGGACATGATTCGGATGCTCCGCGATCGTTTCGATGCGTGATTGACCACATGCGTATTCTCTTAATCCACAATCGGTATGGTGCGACGACGCGTGGCGGTGCCGAGCGCGTCGTCGAGCGTCTCGCGAGAGATCTGACAGACCGCGGACACACGGTGACCGTAGCCGTTCCGTGTCCGGCGAGGATATACAATACTTTCCCAGCGGCCGCTGGGAAAGTATTGTACTTTAAAAAATTATTCGCGCCCAACATCGTGCCGTTCGATCGGCTCGGAAGGATTCCCGCGCCAATCCGAGCAATCTGGCACCTTATTGACCTCTGCAACCTGGTCGCGGCGGTCCGTCTCCGCACGCTGCTTCGGCGGACGAAACCCGACGTCGTGCACACGCATAACCTCATCGGGTGTGGTGGCCTCACGCCGTGGGTGATCCGGCGGAGCGGGATTCCATGGGTCCACACATTGCACGACGTGCAACTCATCACGCCATCAGGATTGCTCAGAGAAAGCGTAGGGGCGCCCTTTCATGGGCACCCGCGGGCGGGGATGGAACCCCGCCCCTACGTTCCGGTACATACGATCGAACGTTCTTTTTTTGGTCGTTCCTTCCGCGCGCTCCGTCGGTTTCTCTTCGGGAGCCCCACCGTTGTCACCTCACCCTCACGCTGGCTCCTCGAGCTCCATCGCAGTGAGCGATTCTTTCCGAGGAGTCGGGACGCGGTGACCGGGAATCCTGTTGATGTATCACGGATAATGCGGATGAATCGCGCCGATGATGCGGATATGCGGATACCGCAAGGAAACATCGCGCGTATTCGATCAGCATATCCGCATCATCGGCATAACAGATCCGCATCATCCGTATTACCAATCCGTACCTTCCTCTTCCTCGGTCAGGTTGAGGGTGTGAAGGGCATCCTCGTGCTCGTCGAGGCGTTCCGGCAGCTCCGTAGCCTCTACGACGACGTGAGCCTCCACGTGGTGGGTGATGGGACACTCCTCCCAACGCTCAAGCGGATGAGCCGTGACATGCGGGGACTGGTCCTCCGTGGGCGGCTGGACGCTGATGGTGTGCGGACGGCGCTCGCGGAGTCCGACGTCCTCGTCGTGCCATCGTTGTGTGCGGAGAATCAACCGAGCGCGATCTTGGAGGCGTACGCCGCCGGTGTACCGGTCATCGCATCGCATGTCGGCGGGATTCCGGAGATCATCCGCGAGGGGGAGACCGGATTCCTCGTAGATCCTGGAAGTGTGGAAGATCTCCTCCGCGCGCTCCGTGCGTGCGTTGAGGATCCGAAACGCATCCGGGCGATGGCGACGGCGTGCCACGCGGTCGCCGCGGAGCACGCAGTGGATCACATCGTGGGGCAGTTCGAGGGAGTCTACCGGGATGTCCAACATTCGATGTTGGACAGGAGCGTATGAGCTCGCCGCCGTGGGATCAGTTGGCGAGTACGGACGCCATGCGTTCGATCTCCACGGCGTTTGGCGTCCGCGAGGATGAGTTCTGGAAATCCGGCGAGCGGACCGCTACGTTCATCTGGGATCACGTCGCACCGTACGTTGCCCACCGCGGTATCGCGGTGGATTTCGGTTGTGGCATCGGTCGTGTCGCGTTCCCGACGGCGAAACGATTCGATCGCCTCCAAGCCGTGGACTGTTCTACGGCGATGTTGGATCAACTCCGCACGCACGTTGAGCAACGCGGCGTGTCGAACATCGCGACGTTTCGGGATACGGAGTGTTGGGATACGGAATCTGTCGATCTCGTCTACTCCATCCTCACGTTCCAGCACATCGAGGATGTTTCCGAGATCGAGGCGTACGTGCGGCGTATCGGCCGATGCCTCCGCGGCGTCGCGTTCCTCCAGTTCGACACGCGGCCGCGTACGCTCGTCGCGCGAGCGAAGGAGCGGCTGCCGGACTGGTCGGTGCCGTGGACGTGGAAGCGAGGGATGCGTCGGTACCGTCGTGATCCCGACGGACTCCGTGCGATATTCAGGCGTTGCGACCTGCACATCGTCCGTGAGCTCGACCCCAACACCGCCCTCCACGCGTTCATCGTTGTGTCCGACCCACGCAGCGTCATCGGCTTGCCTCACTCGTGACCGTGCGGTATACTCCGGCCGCATGGAGTCCCCCTTCGCCCCGAGAGAGAACCCTTGGGACAAGCTCAAGCAGGTGGATGAACCGCCGGTCTTCTACGTCGCGACGCGCTATCGCTGGCGGTGGCGCGAGGAGGACGCGTTCTGGCGGGCGGCGGAGTCGGCAGTTCGATCGTTCCGCGAGCGTGTGCAGCGCCTCGAACACCACCGTCTTGCGGTCGGTATCGGCAGCGGCGTCGGTCGGCTCACCGTTCCGCTCGGGCGGAAGTTCCTCCGCGTGAAAGTCGTCGATCCCTCGTCGGTCACGAGCCAGCGGCTCCGCGATACGTGCCAGCGGTTCGGGGTGTGCAACGTCGAGGTGCTCCGTGACGTCGAGCGGTGGGAGGACGAGCCCGCGGACGCCGTGTGCTCGACGCTGTTCTTCACGCACATCGGGGAGCTTACGATTATCGAGGGATACGTGGAACGAATCGCGCGATGCCTCACCGGCATCGCGTTCCTGCATTTCGACACAACCCCGA
The DNA here is from genome assembly GCA_964585225.1 of uncultured Gammaproteobacteria bacterium. Classification (GTDB taxonomy): domain Bacteria; phylum Patescibacteriota; class Patescibacteriia; order JACPHY01; family JACPHY01; genus CAZPCZ01. The sequence goes on along the minus strand of CAZPCZ010000034.1, from coordinate 10,352 downwards.
AGACGCGGATAGAGAAGTTCGCGGAGCGACTGCCAGCACGGCACCCCGTCGGCTTGCAACCGCGACCAGAGAAACGATGCCAGTACGACGCCGCGACGCTCCGCGCAATGTTCACGGGGCACAGCCTCCACGTCGAAGACGAGGCGAACCCGCACTCCTCGCACCACGTATTCGTGCTCTCGAAGCCGTGAGGCATGAGCATCCTCTCTTTTTTCTCTCCCCCTCCCGTTTGGAGGGGGAGTAGGAGGGGGTGGTTGAAGACGAGGACATGTTGAAGCCCCCCGATGGTCCATCGGGGGGCTCGTCATTGGAGTTACGCGCACTGCTCGGCGGGCGGGAGCTCGGTGAACGTGATCGTCCCCTTCCGCGTCTGTGAGGAGAACGATGCGCGGAACCGGTGGAGATCTCCCAGGCCCATGCCCCTGCCCGCACAGAGGGGGGCGTAGTTGGACATCGCGACGCGGCCCTTGACGATCCAGGCATCTCCCGGGCGGTAGGACCGTTCCACCGTCCAGACCACCACCTCGACCCAGTACGTGATGCCTTCTGGCATCTGCTTGTGGCCCGGCGGGCTCTCGTGCGGCACCTGGAAGGAGAAGCGGACCTTCCGCCACTCATCGTCGTCGAACAGGCCGACCATGAGGTCGAACCTTCCCGGTCCGTTCGAGATCTTGTACTGCAGTGGTTCCGATGCCATCCGGCACCTCCTGTAAAGAGCGCCCCGTTGCGCGGGGCAACGCGTTCCCGTCAGAATGGCCGCTAGGGACTTTCGTTGGGCACCCACCCATACGGGCAGGGATTGACCGCAGTGTAGCAGCTCAGCGTTGATGTGTCAAGCGGAACACCCGGAGGTGCGTGAACGAGCCGATTTCGGTGTCTGCCAGTGTTGCGGTTGCGGCCGCGAGGCGTTCGTAGTTGCGCCAGTAGGAGTGGAGGACGACGTAGGCACGATCCGCGTTGACGAGATCCATGGCGGCGTCGATGGGAGCGCGGGTTGGTGTTTCAGATGTGACGTATTCCCAATACTTCCGCGCGATGGGACCACCGGCGGGGAGGGGGAAGGCGAGGATTTCGAGTGACGAGTTACGAGTGATGAGTGATGAGTTAGCGACGGTGTGTGCGGGGCGGAATCCAAATTCGCGGATCGCGGCGGCGCCGAGCATTTGGTTGGCGAGAACGACGTATCGCGCATCGCCGGCATCTTCTGCGATCGCGTGGACCGCAGCGATGTCATCGGCGCTTACGCTCCAGAGGCCAGAACGCGCCTGTGCATCGTCGCGTGGGTAGGCGAGGAGGAGCGTGAATGTTGCCGCTGCGCCGATGGCGACGGCAGCGGCGAGTTGCGGCAGCCGCCCACGCACACGATCGAGCACGGTGCCGAGCCCAATACTCACGAGCGGCGTTGCGAGGAGCACAGCGAGCTGGACAAGGCGGAGCGGGAACTGTGACTGCTCTTCTCCGAGCTGCGTCGGCACCATCACCGTCGCCGCGACGAGTGCAGCAGCCACAAGTGCGATGAGCGGTGGAGCAATGAGCAAAAATGAATTACCATACTTTCCCAGCGGCCGCGGCTTTCGAATGGCCACTTGATTTTTTGGTGTGGATTGATGTGCGAGCGCTCGTGCTCCACCGACTGCGAGTCCGAACCAGAGGAGGGGGAGGATGATTCGGGCGATTGTGAGCGCGTCGGCGGTGGAGAAGTCGACCGCGGTGATACGCACGACGTCTGCGAGCGCGGTGCCAAGTCGCTGCATGGCTGGGAGCGGGTTGAATGTAACGAGGAGGTCGAGGTTCGGAATGATCCGACCGGCGATGGCGAACGCGAGGGGGATGCCGATCGCGCCGAGGATCGCGACTGCGGCGCTGAGTATTCGCCAACCGCGCTGCCATGCGAACGTCATGGCGACGACGGCGATCGCGATGATGCCGGTCATGGGCTGGGAGAGGAATGCGGCGAGCGCGGTGAGTAGCGGTACGGCTCCCAGCTGAGGTCGGGCGCCCACCTCGCCATCAGGCATCGTCATACGCTTAACGGCATCGCGGCTCGTATCGTCGTACGGTATCGTCCGACGTTGAACGATGCCGTTGAACGATACTGGCGGCGACGCCGTACCACGTACGACGATACCGGTGATGCTGAGCAGGAGGAGCACCGTCGCGAGGGCGAAGATGTTCGCCGTCGCCTGCGGCGTGCTGACCGCGAGGGGGAGGAATGGTACGATGAGGAGCGAGCTCGTCCCGAGGAGCGCTTCTCGCTCCGGCAGTACGGTACTGAGCGATCGGTACGCGAGCGGGACGAGGAGCGCAATCGTGAGGATTGGTGCGAGCAAACGATCGGCGAGCGCGACATCCACCCATGGGAGGAGGTCGGCGAGGAGGATCGTCAGTCCGTAGTGGCCGCTGTAGAAGAGCGGTGGCGGCGAGAGGGCGCCGGTCGTCGCGATGATGCGTTCTGCGGCGGCGTGAATGAAGTGGTCGAAACCGAAGCCAAGCGGGTAGACGAGGATCGCGACCGATGAAGAAGTAAGAAGTAAGAAGTAAGAGGTACGAGGTGTTGAACGAACGACTGCTACGACCGCCATGAGCGCATAGAGGAAGAAGAATGGGGCGGGGACGATGGACCACGGCGAGCGGATGGGGTCGGTGGTGCCGCTCGACCAAAGGATCATGATGGCAGCGAGGAGCGCAGCGGCAGCGCCCACCCCTTTCGTCATTTCGAACCCTTCGACTCGGCTCAGGATAAACTCCGTGAGAAATCTCACACCATGGCCACGCGGTACATCGGTGTGAGATCCCTCCCACTTCGTCCGTCGGACTTCGCGGGACACGTCGGCGTCTCCTCGGGATGACGAGGAGGAGGCGCGAATGTACGAGTGAACAGTGGCAATTCCAATGCTGATGAGCAGCACGATCCGTACGGGCAGCGTGAACCAGCCGAGGAGCACGAGGACACCACTGGTGATTGCCGTGATCGCGAGAATCGGCACAGTGTTTTTACGCCTCTACACCTTTACGCCTTTATACCTCGTTACGCCTCGATCGTAGCATGAACGATCAACCGACGATCATTGACCGTGTCCTCGCCTGGACGATTCTCCCGGCGTTCCCGCGTCGCGTCACCCCAAACCAGGTGACGATGTTTCGGTTCATCGCGACGCCGATCGTCCTCTACCTGCTCGTCGTCGGGCACTACGGGTGGGGACTCGCCGCGTTCCTTGTCGCTGCATTCTCCGATGCGATTGACGGCGCGCTCGCGCGCACGAGAAATCAGGTGACCGACTGGGGCAAACTCTACGATCCGCTCGCGGACAAACTCCTCATCGGGAGCGTGGTGTTCGGCGTCGTGGTGCGTGAGCTCGATCTCGTCATTGGGCTGAGCGTCATCACCGTGGAAGCCGCGATCATCGGGCTCGCGTGGTACGGGCGATCGCACGGCCGCATGGTCCAGGCGAACAAGTGGGGGAAGCTGAAAATGTTCCTCGAGGTCGTCGGCGTGTCGTTGCTGTTGCTCGCGCTCGCGTTCGGGATCCCGGAATTCATCCCGATCTCGAAGGCGTCGTTCGTCCTCGCGATTCTGTTCGCGCTGGTGAGTCTCGTCACGTATGGGATTTGAAGCGCGGGCAAACCTTCCGGTTTTCCCGCGGGCCCTTTCCCTCCGCCGAGGACGCTTGCTCGCTCGTCGTTGAGGGTCGGGCGGAGCCCTTCTTCCCGTCTCCTCCTCGCTCGCTGCGCTCTGAGATCGATATGACATTCTCCGTGGGCCAGCGCGTATTCCTTACCGCGATCGCTGCACTGTTTGCAATCGGCACCTCCCTCCTCTCCTACGACAACGCACGCACGCGGGATCTCGCCCCGCGTTTCCACTGGCCGGATGAGACGACGTATCATTTTTTTGCAACACGCGTTGCGCGCGGAGAGTCACTCGCAGTGTCGGAGCCCCGAAATGTCGCCGCCGGAAATCTTATCCACCCGCGCACCGCGAACGTCCGCGCCGACGGTGCAATCGTGCCGGGCGCGTACCTTGGGCTGCCGCTGTGGTACGGCTTGATCGGCCGCGTGTTCGGAGAGCGCGCGATGCTGTTCGTCACACCGATCCTCGCAGCGCTCGGACTCCTCGCATTCGCGTCGATCATCCGTCGGCTCGCGGGCGCGTCGGTCGCACTCATCGCGACCGTTCTCCTCGCCCTGCATCCTTCGCTCTGGCTGTTCACTGCAACCGCGTTCCTCCCGAACGCGCCGTTTGTGGCGCTGGTTTTGTTGGGATTCGCGGTGCTCTTGAGAGAACATTCGAATGCTCCGAATACCGGATCCGAATGCTCCGAAAACTATTCGCGTATTCGAGGCATTCGGATGAGATTCGCAGCATTCGGATGTCCTTCGGGAGCTTTGCATTGGTTTTTGGCTGGATTGCTCATCGGCCTCGCGCTCACCATCCGCACCCACGAGCTCGTGTGGGTGCTCGCGGTGACTCTGTGGGCGTTTCTGCGTTGTAGCGGCGGCCTTCAGGCCGCCACGTGGCGAGCTGAAGCTCGCCGCTACACCGGCTCGATAGCGGTGCTGATCATCGGCCTCGCGCTGCCGTTCCTCCCGATCCTGGTCTTGAACGCGCAGCTTTACGGAAGTCCGTTCACAACCGGGTATGCATTGCTCCAAGACGGCGGGGCAGCGCCGACAGAGTTTGCGTCGTCATTGTTCTCGGGCTGGTTCACGGCCTTGGTTGCCCCGTTCGGGTGGTATCCGATTGAGGCGTTCGCGCGGTTCTGGCAGTACCTGGTGGTGCCGTATCCATGGGCTGCTGCACTTGCGGTCACGGGATTTCTCTCCACGATCCTTTCGCATTTTCGCACGAAAATGCGAAAGGAGATTTTGAGCCAAGGGTGGGTTGCGATGGGGACGATCGCGTTCACGGTTTGGTTGATCTTGTACTATGGCTCGTGGACGATCGCGGATCCGCTCGTGCGGGAGACGAATGTACTCACGATTTCGTACGTGCGGTACTGGCTTCCCATCACGATCGTCCTCGCGTTTTGGGCTGCGGTGGGGCTGCAATGGGTGCTCGATCGGTGCGCTACACGATGGCGCCCGCATATCGCAATGCTCGTCCTCCTGGGCATTGCGCTCGTCTCGTTCCGTACCGTGGTTGCCGATCCCATTGAAGGGTTGCTTCGACAGCGTCAAGCGCTCGCCGAGCACCGCACACGTGCGCGCGCCGTCATCGCAGCGACCGAGCCGAGCGCGGTGATCATCTCGCATCGCATGGACAAGGTATTCTATCCAGAGCGCGCGGTCGTGCACGCATCGGAGGATACATCCGGCGATCCCAATTTTCTTTCCCGAATTCGTGCGCTCGTGGGCAGTGCGCCGGCGTACTGGTACGCCAGTAGCTCCATCGCGATACCTGGGATCGAGTCTGCGTCGATCGGGACGATGCCGTTCGGGGAACGGCTGTTGCGTGTTGATCCATCGTCGTGATCAAACGAATATGAATGACGACCCGCGGTGCGGGTCGTCGTGGCCTCGTGAATCCGTCACACCCTCATTACCCGTTGGGTTGGAGTTCGAGGATGCGCGTGTAGATGTCGAGGAAGCAAAGATCGGTGGGGTTGCCGCTCATGCCGCTCACCTGGCCGCGGATCTCGGGGTGCTGGAACTTGAGGTGGCTTTCCCAGTGCGCGTCGAGCGCATCGAGCACTGCGGGGACTCGACCCTTGTCCGTTGCGTGGAGCAGTGCGTTCGTGACGGCGAGGGAGAGCGCGGGGCCGAACGAACGGAAGATCGTGAGCGCGCGCTCGAGGTGCTCGCCGAGCCGCGGGCCGAGAAGCTCGGTGAACTGCGACTCTTGCATTGGTTCGGGCATCGGAACCTCCTGGGGTGGAATGTGCTACCGTTCGTTGTAGCATACAGGCGTTCGTCGTCAAATGGGGTATGATTCAACGCGTTGTTCGCATTGGGATCTGGAGTATCGTCGCGGTCTTCCTCGTCGCCCTCGCGCTGCGTGACCTCCAGCTTGACCGACGACTCGATGTGGTCGCGCGGCTGGATCGGGCGACGCCGTATGTGTCGACGCTGGGGCCGCCGGTGCGCGTGGCGTTGTCGGCCGATCGCGCGAACATTATCGGTGAGCCGGTGTACGTGAATCTTCGGATTCCTCGGTGGTTCCGGCGGGCAACCGTGGAACTTCGGTACGAGAATCCTGGCAATCTCCCACTCAGGTTTGGCGTGCGGACGCATCCGACGCAGTGGGCGTTTCAGTTTCCCACCCCCTCCCCCGACGCTCGGGCCGGGGCAGGCCGCTCCCTTCCAGGCCCGAGGCCCCAGGCCGGAGGCTCCCCTGAGAGAGGGGGAGGGCCGCTCGTACTCCGCGTTCCGTTCGATCTCCAACGCGCGTGGCAGGTGGAGCGGAATGTGTACCGGTTTGTGCTTTCCGCGCCGGGTGTGAGTGCGGAACAGCCGATCATTGTGCATGGGCTGCGCGTGACTGCGGAGCGTGATCCGGTGTGTGTTGGAAGGTTCTGTCTATAAAGGTGTCAAGTGTCAAACAATGTCAAACTTGACCTGCGACGTCTCGTCGTGTATACTCGATCATTGATCGTGCCTGAACGTACCTTGTTCGATTGCGCGCAAGCGCACCACCCAGCGTCTCGGCTCTTCGGAGTCACTACAGGCGCCACAACCAGAGGAGGTCGTCCAATGGGCAACGAGAACGTTGTCACCGGCGACGAGGAGCTGCTGCTCCGTCGGCAATGGGAGCGCGAAGTGCTCCCGAAGGTGCTCAGCGCACGCGCGTTGTTCGAGCGCATGCGTTCCGTGTTCCAGGAGGTGAGCGAAGGAACCGTGCTTGGCGCGGTCGCCGGCACCAGGAAGCGCGATCTCGCCGAACAGTGCCGCGGTTGGTTCGAGAACTGGTATCGCAGCCTCGGGTTCGCGATCACGGTCCCGAAGCCGAACGTGACGAATCGCGAATTCGCACGGCGCGCCAAGCGGCATCAGAAGATCACATACGAGCCCGCGGCCGCGGACGTTCCGTACGAGGCGTTCATGCGTGCGGTCGGCCAGGGCGACCACTGGACTGTGACGAATGAAGACGAGCGTGCGAAGATCGGCTGGGAACCCACCGTGGTGGGGTTCTGGCACTGGGTCGACGCCCAGGATGCGTGTCCGCGCCTCGGGACCTCCTGGAACGATCTCACCGCGACGCTTCACCTCCTCTCCCTCGAGGAGCACGTCAAGTTCTGGCACGCGGTGAAGGCGGAGACCAGTCGCATGCTCGACCGCTCCACCTGGTCCTGGTTGCGTACACGCTTCGGCCAGGGCGCCCTCAGCGCCCTCGGGTACGATGGTCAGGTCTACGTGTACGGGCTTTCGGCGGACGCTCTGTCGGTCCCGTGCGGCTTCGAGGGCGGCCGTGCCGCGGACGTGGTGACATGAGTTCTGGGTTCTGAGTTTCTGTCTCCCACCCTCTCGATAAGAGGGTGGGAGATTCATGTTTATTTGGATTTTGGGACACCGTTTCTGGTAAACTGAATATGATGGAGGTGCGTACACCGAGATCTCGGTCTCGGATACCAACATCCGTGATCTGTACACCGGAATTCGATGCGATCCAGTATCGGAGTGTGTTCGCAGATCAGCGCAACCATATTCACCACGTCGTGTCGTTCCTCGGGTGGCGAGCCACCAACGACCCCTCCGCAACGGACGGAGTACAGGGCGCGGCTCCGGCATATCCGGCGCTGTACCCGGTGATTCGGATGGGAACGACACCGCGCGCTTCGGCCAGAGCGCCCTCAACGCCAACGAGTACGATGGTCAGGTCAACGTGAACAGGAATTCGGCGGACGATCTGTCGGTCCCGTACGACAACGAGGGCGGCCGTGCCGCGGTCGCGGTGCGCATGGAGTGAGCGGTCCGATGGTCCCGCCAGAGGCGGACAGGCATCGGACCGCTCGCGTGTTACGGATCAAGGCCGATGCGTTTCCGTGTTGTCCTTCGCCATCCGCCGAGCATGTTGCCGATGTCCTGGAGTTTTCGTTGGCGGTACACGTACCCATCGAGGTGGTAGACACCGAGATCGTACGCGAGTCGGATGAGTATTTTGGTGAGATCGAGCGTGCGCTGCAGGCGATCGAGGAGGAGCAGGCGTTCGGGGAGCGCAAGCGTGTTCGCTTCCCAGGAGCCCTCGATGAGTGTGAGTACCTGCGTCTTCAGGGTTTCGCCGAGCGTGTACCGTTCTGTTTTCGGGTACTTGCCGACGTCAGTATGCAGGAGCTTGTACCACTCATACAGCGCGTGGACCAGCGTCAGCTCATCGTTGGCAGTGCCAGTGAGCCAGCGATCAAATGGTGTCGGGGGGGGCGTTCGTTGTCATACAATGTTTGAGCAGGTGATCTCCGTAGAAAATCTTATTCGCGCGTGGGAGCGATTTCGGCGGGGAAAATTCACGAAACGTGCAGTTGCACAATTCTCAATGCACGCAGAGGATCACCTCTTTGCGCTGCATGCGGAGCTCCGGAGCAGCACGTACGTTCATGGACCGTATGAGCAATTCATTGTCCATGATCCGAAACGTCGTTGGATCAGCAAGGCGAGCGTACGCGACCGGATCGTCCACCAAGCCATTGTACAGGGCATCGAGCCGGTTTTCGAGCGGACGTTCATTTTCGATTCCTATTCCTCACGCGTCGGAAAAGGAACGCATGCGTGTCGTGAGCGGATGGCGAAATTCTTACGACAGGCCAGCGCGAACAATCGTCGGAACGTATGGGTGCTCCAGTGTGATATTCGGAGATTCTTCGACAGCATACAACACGATGTGTTGCTCGCGCTGCTCGCCGAGCGCATTCAGGACCCACAATGTTTGGCGCTCCTCGACATGGTGGTGCGGAGTTTTGCGTCCGCCGTTGGATCGGGGCGCGGATTGCCGCTCGGGAATGTGACGAGCCAGCTGTTTGGAAACGCGTACCTCAATGGCCTCGATCATCTCATGAAGGATCGTCTCCGGATGCGGTGGTACGTCCGCTTCTGCGATGACTTCGTTATTATCCATCGAGACCACGCCGTACTTGAAGACGCGCTCCCGAGGATCCGTACGTTTCTTGTCGACGAGCGATCACTCGAACTGCATCCGAGGAAGGTGACCATCCGAAAGTACTCCTACGGCATTGATTGCGTCGGTCAGGTGCTGCGGCCGCGGGTGCGGACGTTACGATATGCGACCGTTCGGCGGGCATTTCGTATCATTCGCCTACGAACGGAGGCCTACCGTGCGGGGTGGCTCCCCGACATACAGTATCGCAGCACCCTGCAATCGCTCTTTGGGCTCTGCGTACATGGATCGAACGATCGGGTGCGACAACGCATGCGCGAGATGGTGTGGAGGATGTTGTGTGCTTGGAAATAGCAACCATGCTGTTCGACGAAGGGAAAGTGCGCGATGCTGGGGTTATCCGTATGAAGGTGTCGAGTATCAAGTGTCAAGCGTCAGGTGTCGCGCGCGAAGCGCTTCCCACCCTCCTCGTCCTCTACCCGATCCTACTCCTGCTCGATGATCTCGAGCCGGGGTTTGTGCGGAGCGTGGTGAATCCGCATTGGTTTTTGGTGGCGTTGGTTGTTGTGGGTATCATTGTGGGACGCGGTGCACCCTCCCCCTCCCCACTTCGCCCCAACTCCGCTGAAGCTCCGAGTGGCAGGCAAGGCTCCGCGGGGCACGCCCGCTCACCCTCCGATGGCCATCGGAGAGGGGAGAAATTGAGAGCGGTACTCGCGATTGCCGTTGCGGTCGTTGTCGGTTTCTGGGTGTGGTGGCGAGTCGGTGGAGGGACGCTCGGGGTCGTTGTCGGCATCCTCACGGCGGTTGCGATTGCGGCGGTAGCAGTCGTCGGAAATCCGAGATCCGAATATCGAAATCCGAAACAATGACCAAAATCAAAATGCTCGAAATTTGGTCATTTGAACATTGGAATTTGTTTCGGATTTCGTGTTTCGTGCTTCGAGTTTTCTGAGTTATGCGACTCTTGGTCTGCGGTGGTGCGGGGTTCATTGGTTCGAACTTCATCCGGTACGTCCTCATGGCGCATCCGGACGTCAGCGTCGTGAACTACGACGCGTTGACGTACGCGGCGAATCCGGAGAACCTCGCGGATGTCGAGACCCGGTTCGGGCCGCGGTACACGTTTATCCACGGCGACATCACCGATGAGCCATCGCTCCTCGCCGCCGTCCAGCAGCACCGGATTGACGCGATCATCAACTTTGCGGCGGAGACGCACGTCGACCGGTCCATCCACCTCGGCGCGCGCGCGTTCGTGCTCACGAACACGCTCGGTGTGTGCACGATTCTCGACGTAGTGCGG
>CAZPCZ010000033.1:0-14429 GCA_964585225.1 uncultured Gammaproteobacteria bacterium | reverse complement strand
CCTCCCCGTCGCTACGCAACCCCCGGAACCGGATGGCCCGCTGATCCGCCTCGAAATCGAATCCGGTGATGGCTATGTCCGCCGGATGCTCCTCGAGGAGATTCGAAATCCGCCGCCAGATTGAGATTCACTCACAAATCTCCGCGCTCTTCGTGTTCGGATCCTGCCGGAATTATGTGAGCCCCCGCTTCCCCCCGCCGTCCATCTGGATCACCACGCACGCGAGGAGTCTCGTTCCGGCGCCCCCCACGCCGCTGCGGTCGTTGCATCGCCTCACGGCTCATGGAGAACAAGCGGATCATCGAGAACGGAACACCGAAAAGGAGCTGCAGGAGTTCGTCAGCGGGATCAAGAGCCGAGCCTTGAGTGCCCCCAACGGGGCCCGATACATAAAGAGGTTCATCCGGCAAATGTGTCCGCCGAGTGTCGCGCCAGAAAGCTGTCGTTGTCGTAACCGCTGGAAATCAGGTCCGACCCGTTGTACCAAAGGAACTGGTTCGAGCTGAGGCTGGTCGTGCCGGTGCCGCCTTTGTTGACGGCAATCGTCGAAGCGCTCCACGTCCCGGTTGTGATGGCCCCCGTGTTGTCCACAATGAGGCGAGCCGTACCGGCGGACTGGAGTTCCATCAGTTTCGGTGTCCCGGTGCCCGTCTCGTTGAGATAGATCCCGATGTTGTTGTTGCTCCAGGCCTGAACCGAGCTGGGGCTCAATTGGACGAACGGCCCGTTGATGCTCCCGAGCTGATCGAATCGGACCGCATCCGCCGAAAGGGCCGCCGTCGCGAGGTTGCTGATCTTGTTCGAGCTCACGTCGAGCTCGGTCAGACCCTTGAGTCTCGCGGAAGCTCCGGCGGTGGCCGAGAAGCGGACCCGGGGGGTCGATGTTTCGTCGTTGGTTTTGATTTCGACCGCATCCTGCACTGCGTAGAGAAGGGCGAGCAGGATCATCCTACCCGGCTCTCTGCAGGTCGTGGGCATTCCTACCGAGAAATCCTGGAGTCGATATTCTCCGTCGAATCACCCGTCCTGGAGATTGTCCTAGTGGTCCGACACGCCTGATTCCCTCGGTTGTCGCTGAGACGCGACAACCTCCGAAATCAGTGTTGACTCACCACTAGGACACCGTCGCCCGGAAGCCGATGCTCCTGTACCGGAGAAACACCGGCTGGAACCAGCTGCGGGCCGCAGAGCGGGTACCGCGGTCGAAGTCGTTCCAGCCCCCGCCGCGCAGGCACCGGGCGTCCCCCTTCGCAGGTCCCGTCGGATCCGTGACCGCTCCGGAAGGATACTTCCGACTCATGGAGGGCTACTTCTTCAGCTCACAAGAGAGCAGCTCCCATGTACTTCCCCGGAACTTGCGTTGTACGATGCCGACCTCGGGAGCGATCCAGTAAGTGTCATCGCCGATCGTGAATCTCGTGCACTCGTAGGAGCCGGCGCGGACGGTGATAGACTCCTTTGCCCCACGCCGACATGAGACGGTACGTGCGTGGCAACTGTCCTTGGTGGGAAACGACCACTCCTGCGGGCCGTTCCAGCGGAACTCGGCGATGATTTCCATGGCCGGCTTGGCGGCGGCATTGGTGTTGTTCGGCCTACCGACCAATCTGAGCTCTCCAGGCGAGTCCACGAAATAGGCCTCTCTTCCATCGAATCCAACGATGGCAACGCCTTTCCATTTTCCCTCAATTCGCGCGAGGGCGACTTCCTTCCTCTTGCCCAGAACGAGAACGGTCCGCTTCCATTCCTCCCCTGGCCCAGAGATACCGTACGTCCACCGGCTCCCTTCCCCTAAGGGGACAAGGGGAGGACGATCCTGCGCCCTGAGTGTGGGAGAGGGAGGGGCGCCCGTCATCGAGAATGGAAGGCGCCCCGCCAGGGAGGGGAGTATTAGAACGCTTACGATTCCGAAAAGCCCGATTTTCACCACCGTCTCATGCAGGAGGGGGAGAGGAGCGTTTACGAGCAAAGGATTGGAAAGAGGTGGCTTCCTCCGGAGCTGGAGCGTCTTCACCGCTTCCGTGTAATCGGATCTCGTGAGATCCTGCACAGAGAGGGTGTGAGTCGGGAGCGGCGAGATATGAGAAACAACGTCCTAGGATGGGGAATGATCGGATTGGGTTGCATCGCAGCGGCCTTGACCGTTGGATCGGTACTCCTGCTCCGAGTCGGGGAGAGCCGCGCCTGCGGGGCGGCCGAGATGGTGCTTTCCGTTTCCAGGAGCGGTGCCGTGGCCGGGACGCTGGAGGTTCAGGACGACCAGGCAGAAAGCCTCGAACGGGAGACGGAGACCTATGCTCGCCGGTTGACCTCGTCACTGGGGATCGGTGATCGAACGGCCCGGGATGTTGCGCGAATTCTGGCGGAGAGGGATCTCGAGGCGAAACGTTTGTGGGAATCGGTGGGTCGAGACGGGAAGCTCCCCTCGGGTCTGGAAGCAGGGCCGCGGCTTCTCGAGGTAGAGCGGCGCGCGGACCGGAGGATCCTCGAGCGGCTGAGCTTCGACGAACGGAGGCGTTTCTTGAAGGCGCGCGACGAGGGAGTCATACCCGGATGTGTCGATCGGCGTCCCACCAGGGGGGATTAGTCCTACAGCGCTGGTTCTTGTTCGCCGCTGAACGCGCGGGAGCCGCAGAATCCTCCGATTTCTTTATCCAGCATGTCGTCGTCTGGGTCTGGGCGCGATTCGCCGACGGGAGAGCCTTCATCTGCCGAAGGCATCCTCGGCGATATTAGGACTCGGGGAACGATCTTCTTGACTTTCAGCGAGTTCTGCGAGTTCCGCGGTGAAGGATAGCGCTGTAAGATTAGGTCGACTGCGAGAGATTCTTCTCGTGGTTACCTCGACGTGCCGCGAGACACCTGCGTTCACCGATGGCGCGAGGTTTCCTCCAGGATCCACGCGCAACGGATCGAGACCGGACCTTTCTCGTCGCGCGCGGTGGAAGCGATCTCAAGCTCGGCCCGCTCGAATCCGATCTCGTATCGCGATCGCGCGCGGAGGGACGCGGAAGCGCGGACCCCCTTCCACGAACCGAGGGAGTCGAAGGCGGTCTCCTTCGCCGTGCCTCGGACTCGGTGCTCCTTCTCCTCGAGGATCCGCTCGGTCCGCATCTCCAGCCGGCCGATGGCTGAGTCCAGAATCAAGGGCACGGGAAAGGACTCGCGCGCCCGAAACGGATCGGACGTGCGTCGCGCGAAATGGTCTACGAGGAGGCTCGCCTTCAAGATCTCGTCGATCATCGCTCCGAATCGGGGCGAAGAGAACGCCGGATCTCGAGTCGCCTTTCCTTGTCGCATCAGAACCGACGAGGTCCGCTCAGGGAGATACCAGATCCGCTCCTGAAGAGGGAGCCAGTCGGGGACGCTCTTCTCCGTGTCCACCTCGATCCGATCGTCCCAAGCGATCGTCATGGATTTCAGAGTCCAACTCATGTGGGTCCCCGAGGCAAGGTGATCGTGGCAGAGGGCGGTCGTCATAGTCGTACTCGATTCGATCCGTCCGGCGCGCTCGATGCGTCTCGTCCAGGTCAGACGGTACGCATGATTGTACGAAACGTCTTGGGAGAGAAGGATCCAGGCAAGAAGTGCCATCGAGATGATTCTACCGCGGGATCCCGGTCCAAGTCACATCCCTATCGCAATACCACTCGAAGCCCGACCGTAACTGTTTAGCGTATGTGCCCGCCCAAATTCGTCGAAACGAGCGCATTTTTCCCCGCCCAACGTAAGTGCTCGGACTCGATCCGCTTGCATGCGCCCCGGGTCGGCTCTTGGTAACGTAGCTCGAGTCTTTTTCGGCCCGCCCGTGTTGAATCTCCAGAGGGCCTATCGCGGGCTTGGAGAACATGGCGACGGGGGAAACGGCCGATCCACGGGACCGCGAACTGGAAGCGCTTCGGCGCGAGAACGCTGAGATTCCGCAACTGAAGAAACGCATCGCGGAACTTGAACGTCTCGTGACAGACGCCCTCCGGAAACTTGAAGAAGCCCAGCGGGCCCAGAAGAGTCAAGCCGCCCCCTTCTCCAAGGGCACGCCCATGACGGACCCAAGCCTCGGGGTCGCAAGCCCGGCGAAGACTACGGGGTGCAGGCCCACCGTCCGCCTCCGGAAAACGTCGACGAGATCATTCCCGTGCCCCTCCCTTCGCACTGCGAGTGTGGGGGACACCTCTCGTGCCAGGGAACGGTCTGGCAGTTCCAGACCGAGATTCCCAAGAAGCCTATCCACCGGCGATTCGACATCGACGTCGGGTACTGTGACAACTGCGGCAGGCGCGTGCAAGGACGCCATCCGCTTCAGACCTCCGATGCCATCGGAGCGGCGGCTCCGCAACTGGGACCGGACGCCCAAGCCATGACGGCGCTCTTGAAGGACAAGGTCGGCATCTCCTATGGCGACGTCCAGACGATCTTCAAGGACTTCTTCGGGATCTCGCTCTCGCGTGGCGGGGCCGCCCACATCGTCCTGCGGGCAGCCGACCGCGTTCAGGCCGCCTATCACGGCATCGAAGTCGTCGTGCGTCGCAGCCGAAGCGTCTACCCCGATGAGACCGGATGGAAGGTCGATGGACTTCTTCAGTGGATGTGGGTCTTCGTGGCTCGTACGGCGACCCTGTTCCCAATCCGACCCAGCCGCGGCTACGATGTCCCCGAGGAGGTTCTCGGGGCGGATTGGCACGGCACGATGATCCATGACGGGTGGAGCCCCTACGATCGATTCGAGCAGGCCCTCCACCAACAGTGCCTCGGCCACATCCAGAGACGCAGCAAGAACATCCTCGAATTCGCCACCCGCGGGGCGGTTCGATTTCCCCGGGCGATCCTGCAACTCCTCGCGGACGCCTTCCTCCTTCGCGACCGTCGGGACGAGGGCGAGGTTTCGCCGCATGGCGTGGCGGTCGCCATCGGTCGCCTTCAGGCCAGGCTGGAGCGCCTGCTGGACTGGCGACTCTCGAACTCTACCAACGCCAGGCTCGCCGAGCATCTCGCCCACCATCAGGACGAACTCTTCCTCTTTCTCAAGCATCCGGGCAGTGAGGCCACCAGTTGGCCCGCCGACCAAGCCATCCGCCCTGCGGTCGCCAACCGAAAGGTCTTCGGCGGCAATCGCGACCCCGGCGGCGCGCGCGCTCAGGAGATCCTGGCGAGCATCGGCGCGACCTGCGTCCAACGTGGCGTCGCCGTCTTCGGCTATCTCAGTCGCGTACTCCGCGCCACGTGGAAGCTGCGGGATACCCTGGCGTGTAGACTTCTGGGCCTCCCGCAGCCGGTCTAGCCGGCTCGCGGTCGCGCGATCACGTTCCCACACGGTAAACAGATACCCTCGATCGTTGTCCTGTCAGAGGGACTGACCTAGGTGTGATCAATAGTATTGACTGTATCTCATATAGCATATAATCTATTAGTCAATGCCTAAGCAAAACGTCAGCCCCTCCTCGGCGCCCGGCGCGGTGGTCGAGCTGGCCCGGCGCATCGGTGCGAACATCTCGCTCGCCCGGCGGCGGCGCCGCATTCGCCAGGGCGACCTGGCCGACAAGGCCGGTATCAGCCGCGTGACTCTCGCACGAATCGAAGGGGGCGAACTCGGCACGGGCCTCGGTCCCTATTTGGCGGTGCTTTGGGCGCTCGGTTTGGAGCGCGAGTTGGATCGCGTCGCGAACCCGGAGACGGATCGCGAGGGCGCCACTCTCGAGGCAGCTCGTGCAGGGCAGCGAGTCCGACCCGCGCGCGGATTGAACGATGACTTCTAGGCAGTGCTACGTCTACGTCCAGCTTCCGCGATCGCTCGAGGTCGTCACGTGCGGCCGGTACGAGCGTGAGACCTTGTCGACAGGAGGCGCGGTCGGTCGGTTCGTATACGGTCGACGCTATCGCGAAAGGCGCGACGCCGCGCCGTTGGACCCGATCGCGCTGCCCCTGACGGATGGCATCGTCGAGACGGCACGGCTCGGCGGCGTCCCCGGCGCAATTCGGGACGCGGCTCCGGATTCCTGGGGTCGTCTGGTAATCGATCGCGGGCTTGGCCGAAGCGATCTCGATGAGATGGACTATCTTCTTCACGGGCCGGAGGACCGGGTGGGCGCCCTCGCGTTTGGGCTGGGAAAAGAGCCTCCGCCCCCGACGGCCCGATTCAACCGGATCGTCGAGCTCTCGGACTTGCGGGAAGCGGTGCGGCGAATCGAGGCGGGAGAAAACCCCGCGACGTTTCCCAGCCACCTCAAGGATCTTGCGGCTCCGGGGACTTCCTTGGGCGGCTCTCGACCGAAGGCGGTAGTCGAGGAGGGGGACTCCCTCTGGGTCGCCAAGTTCCCGTCGAAGGCCGATCGCTGGAACAACGCGGCCGTGGAGGGCGCCATGCTCGCGCTGGCCCGGCACTGCGATATTCAAGTGCCCCCCATCCGGATCGAGAAGCTGGGCGGGGAGAAGGTACTCCTCGTCAAGCGATTCGACCGGGAGAGGAGGAAGACCGGCTACGTGAGACACCGTGTCCTGAGCGGTCTCACGATTCTGGACGCGGAAGAATCGGTCACGGAGCGGAGCCGCTGGTCCTATCTTCTCCTGGCCGACGAACTGCAACGTCGTTCGGAGCGCCCACGGGAGGATAAGGCCGAGATGTTTCGCCGCATGGTGTTCAACGCCCTGATCTCGAACGCGGACGACCATCCTCGCAACCACGCCCTCGTGGCGCGCGGCGCGACGTGGAGTCTCGCCCCGGCCTACGACCTCACCCCGCATCCTTCGTTCAGTCAGGAGCGGAGCTTGGCTCTGATCGCGGGACGGAACGGCCGTGCGGCACGCAGGTCCAATCTTCTTTCGGCCGCGCCCCGATTCGGTCTCGCCGAGCCCGACGCAGGCGCCATCATCGACAAGATCAAGAAGATCGTCGCGAAGAAGTGGGATTCCGAAGTGCGCCGCGAAGGCGGGTCCGGGAAGGACTGCGATGAGATCCGCTCGGCTTTCGTCCATGAGGGATTCGAGTACACGTGAGTCTCCGTCTGCCGACCGCCCCTCGCTTCGATCGGTTACACGATCTCGGCGGGCAACTGATCCTGCCTCGATACTTCGGAGAAGAGCGAGGAAGTGTTCTGACGAGAGTCATGCCGAAGGCCTGATCCGCTTGCGCGCGCAGAAGGCCGCTTTCGTGAGGCCGCTTTGTTGACGACGCATTACGACCCGACGCCGATGCTCCTCGGGTTGAATGCCGGCGGGTGGAGTGCCGTCGCCCATCTTGGGGCAAGACATCTCGTTCGCCATTGCCATCCTCTCTTTGAAATCACGATGCCGGGATTCTGCCGCGTCCGGCTCAGCGGCGGAAGGTGGGATCGCCGGACGATTACGGGGCGTGTGATGCCTGTGGTGAAGATCGATCTCGACGGCAAGGAGGTCGGGAGGGGGGCGCGGGCAGATCAGGCTCAGAATGAGGGGGCAGGCGGAGATTGTGACAGGGCACTGGAATCCGGCGCTCTGGACGACGGCGTAGGATCCGCGACCGCCCAACCCCGCGAGCAAGACCGTCGCAAGAATCATTTGGGTCCCTTCCCGCACCTGGGTCCTCCTTCGCTTTTCCTCAGTCCCAATCCTCAAGGCAGCCCGATGAAACAATGGTTTGGCCAAGAAGGAACAGCTTCCGGGCTGCACAGAGGTTTATCGCAGGAAGGGCCCGATGTCGCCACGGGCTACGGCCTGATCGACGCAACGTCGACCGCGGCAATCGTTCAACAGGATCACCTGAGCGGGAAGTGGAGCCGGATGAGATACGGCTTTCTCAGGGACCAGGCCCACCGCTTCCTGGTGGAGATCGATCAACCCAAGGAATTCAAGGTGACGCTGGCTTGGACGGATACCACGGGGACTCCCAACCAAGGTGGCTTGGATGATCGTGCCCCCGCGCTCGTGGACGACCTGGACCTCTTGGTGATCTCCCCGTCCGGTGTGCGCGAGTACCCCTATCGGCTGGATGCATGGAATCCAGGTTCGCGCGTCAATCGAAGGGGTCCGAACTCCAGGGACAATGTGGAGCAAGTCCTTCTGCGGAATGCCGAGATCGGGACCTACCTGGTCGTCGTGAGGTTTACAAACTACTCGGTACGGGAGTGGGGACAATACTACTCCCTGGTTCTCTCTCACGCGGCGGCTGACTTCGGGCTCGACCACGTGAAGGGGAGGGCGACGTCGGAAAGTCCCGCTCGCGACGCCACTCCATACTTGGTGGCGCCGAGACGATGACCGCTTGACGGACCGTCGCCGATCGAGTTGTCTCCAGGACCGCCCGCCTGCGGGAATCCCGACAGGCCGCATGCTCGGAAACGGCTCGAGGTGCGGTCGGAGAAGGCGCGCGGACGAGGGGCCCGAAGGCTCCACCCCCTGAATGGTGGCCCACATGCTCCAGATCGTAGACCCCGAGTTCCCTCGAGATCAATACGCGCGAGCCCGTCGACACCTTGCGCGGAAAATCTTGGGGTTCGGAGTGGCTCGAGAGTGGCCGCCAGGTCTGCCTGCGCGACAGGACATCGACTCGGGAATCGTGATACCCGTGATCGACGCGAGCGCGGGATCGAGCGGGCTGGCCGTCCTCGCTGCGGCCGCCTTCGGAGACGAGACCTTCTTGCGCCCGCTCCTCCGGTCGCTGGAAATCGCGGGATTCCCATCCCGGGATGAAGGGAGACTCCGCTAGTCGGCGAGCAACCAGGTCGGCGACGAGGCTCTCCTCGATGCTCTCGTCCAGGGCTCGCTCTGGGCGGAGGTGAACCGCCGATGAGTCGACTCCGAAGACTTCTGCGGTCGCCGATACTGTCGCCTACAGGACTCTTGCTTCGAGCCGGGTTGATCGCTCTGACCTACGGCGTCTGTCTCGCGGCGGGGCTCAGGCGATACACCAGCGCCATCGTGCTGACGCATCCTGAAGGTGTTTCTCCGGCCGTGGCGACGGTTCTCCTCGCGGTCTACCTGAGCGTGCACTTCGCGTTCGTGATTCTGGCGCCTACTCTGTGCGTTGCGGCGGGCCTGATGGCATGCATGACCAAGTTCCACGACTACAGATCGGCGAGGGTCCGCGGACGCGCGATTAGCTCCGCGGTCACGCCGCCCACGAGCGAGTAGCGAAGGCTGACGATGCAGCCGCATTGCAACACCCCCGATACGCCGGGGACTCGCAGCTAACCGGATCCCTCGCTCGCCTGCATGAGACGGTAGAAAGCAGGAGGGACCATGAGTATGCGAGTCGCTTCCCTCGTCCTTTGTGGCGCGGCTGTGCTGGCCGGCAAGAGTTCGTCCGCCGCGATGCCAAGCATTGGATTCCATCCGATGCTCCCGGGCTCGTACCAGGTCAATCTCCGGACCAACGTCAACGCCCTTCTCCCGAAGGTGGGGGCGAACTCGGACGGCTCCATGCGGTATTACGCGTGGGCCGATGACCGCCTGAAGGGAGGCAGCAGCAACGGGCGACCGCGGAGAGACGTCTACTTCGCGAACTCCCAGATGGTGGCCTCGCCCCTGCGGTACTTGGAAATCCCTCCGGATGTCCGTCTGGACGGTCAGCCCGGTCGTGACGGCGATGCGGTAGACCTACAGCTTGCCGCTTCCGGTGCGAAGGTGTACGTGGCGTGGGTGGATCGGTTTAGCGACGGATCCACAGAACTTTTCCTCCGGGGATCGCAAGCCTCCGGACAGCCTGGGAGTTGGTCCAACCTCCTTTACTTGGGAAGTTGCCGACGGGTGCGCGGCGTGGACATGCTCGCGGATGTCTCCGGGGTGTACATCACCTGGACTACCGACCTGAGGGATGGCACCGGAGTCATCCGATGCGCCCGATTCCAGTGGAATCGCTGGACACTTCTTGCGGAGGCGATCTCGTGGTTGAGGGTGAGCGATGGGAGTAAACGCGTTTACACACCGAAAATTGCCAAGAGTTCTACCCACCTCTATCTCACGTATGGAGTCGGGGATTGGGGGAAGGAAGACATCTACTTTCGTTCGTTTGTCTTGGGCCGTGGAGTCTGGTGGTCGCCTCCCCAGCGGCTGGACTCCGGCGATGCCCTAGGTGCCACCCAATCCCATTCCCCGGTGCTCGCCGCGGCTGGGGACAACATTTGCGCCGTTTGGGTGGACGATCGTGAAGGCTCCCCGGCCATCTACGCGACAACCAGCGCCGATTTTGGAGCGACATGGTCCCCCGCCCAACGCATCAGCACCGGAGGCGCCCTCTCTGCGCGAGATCCCAAAGTGGTGTTCTCCGGGAACCGATTCTATGCCGTGTGGAGCGAGTACCAGAGTGGATGGCAGATTTTCCACCGAAGGGCCATCCCGACCTCATCCGCGGCGAATTGGGACTCCTCGAGTCAGCGGCTCGATTCCGGCACGGTGGGCGCTACGAAGCCATCGATCGCGGCCGCCGGCGACAACGTCATGGTCTGCTGGGAGGACGGGCGGCACAGCCTGCCCACGATCTACGGCAATTACACGAACGACGGGGGAAACACATGGCAATCGAGCGATGCCCCGATCGGAACTCAGTATCCAGGCTATCGGGCTGATCGCAGCCCCGAGGTCGTGGTGAGGGTCGACAGGGTCGATGTGGTGTTCCTCCGTTTCCGGTATGGAACTCCCGATGTCTTCACCGCCGGGTGGAGCGCGCCGTGAACGCACCTCGAGGTCGGCATTTGCTCCTCCTGAGTATCGGCCTCCTCCCGCTCGGTGGTGCGTGGGTGTTGAGATGGCGACCGTCGGAAGGCGCGAGACGATACCCTCTGACGATGGTCGGAAGCGGCGTAGAGTCCGTGGTGCCTGATTCGACCGGTTCAGGGGTAAGACCCTCGAGACCCGAAGACGAATCTTGGGTTCGACTTCGTCTGGAAGCGGAGACTGAGGGACATTCGCTCGATGCGCTCGTGGATTATGGGGAGCGCCATCCCGAATATCGAGGAGAAATCCGGGCCTTCCTCCTGCACCTGGCGTCGGGGAGTCTCACCTTGGAGCGTCGCCTAGCGGCGATTATGGCGCTGGATCCGGACGCGATGAACGAACGCGAGTTCGAAATCTTCGCGGCCTGGTTGTACGACTACCAAGAGGAGGTTCGGTGCGCGGCGATTGCGAGGCTGAGTTGGTCTCGGGTGCCGTGGCATCGGAGTCTTCTCCTACGAAGACATCGAGAGGAGACGTCGAGACGAGTGCAGTGGCACATTCTGGATCTCCTCTCGCAGAAGGAAGATGCGGAGTCATCCCTCGCGTCGCTGAAGGGGGCCTTCCCTGAGATGGACGACGAGATCGAGTCGCGAATTGAGGAAGGACGAGAGCGAAAGGGGAAGCCATGAGACCGCGATTCCGTTCTTGGTGCGGATGGATGTCGCGGATTCGGAGGACCGTCTGGCTTGCCGTAATCGCGCTTGTCGTGATCGCACGCGGGTTTGGAGATGCGCCCACGGCACTCTCTCGCGGGAGTGTTGGAGTGCACGGATCTCAGGGGAAGATCCTCCTTCCGCAGGGAGAACAGGACAGGATTCAAGTTGAAGAACAGAGGAAACTGATCGAGGTTGTGCTCCATCCAGAGGTCGGAGGGGAGGAGCTGCGGATTCTGGAAGGGGCCGGCGTCCGGTTGATCGAGCCGACGGGTCCCCTGGAGCGTATCTATTCGATTCCGAGAATCATCCCGGCTGTCCTCCAGGATCCGGGAATCGTCACCGAATGGCGACTTCGATCTCCCGAACGAAAGGTGCCGGTGACGCTCTGGAAAGAACTTCACGATGTACCCGTGGCGGTCGACCTCATGGTCTTCCTGACGACCGATACCTCCTATGGTCAATGCCGTGAGATTCTGGAGGCGGCAGGCGCCACCCATATTGGGGATCGAATGGAACACGGCAATGTCCTCCCCTGTCGAGGGGATCTGGACGCGGTCAGGAAACTGGCTGCTTCAGCGTCGGTCTTGAGCCTCGGATCCTATTCTCCCGTGGTCGTCCCAACTAACTCGCGCGCGAGGGGTCATTCTGGAGTCACCGCGATCGCTCCAGCGGGCACAATGGGCCTCGAGTTGACGGGAGCAGGCGTGACCATTGCGATGTGGGATGGGGGACGCCCATATCGTCTGCACCAAGAGTACGCGTCACGGCTCGTATTCCCGGAGGGGGGCGAGGGAAATAGTGCCCATGCGACGTCGGCGGCCGGAACTTTGGCGGCGGAGGGGCTCGACGCGCGCGCCACGGGAATGGCTCCGCGTGCCACCCTCCGGGCGCGGGGTTTCGGTTTGACACGATTTGCAACGGAGCTTTTCGATGATCGATCGAACTACGATGTTGCAAATGCAAGCGTGTATTTGAGAAAGGCGGGGTGGGGCAATGACGTCTGGTGGGGCCCGCATTCCGAGACTATCGACCCGAACTATGGAAAATACGGCCTCATCTGCAGAGTGGTTGACGATGCCCTTCGCAGCGACGAGATTGTCCTCGTCGTAAGTGCTGGAAATGACCGGGGAGAAACTCAGGCGTCAACCAGTAGATCCCCATTGCCCCACCATCACTCATACTTTCCCCCTACATGGTTGGGTGGCTCCTACGAGTTCTTGCGCGATCAAACTGATTGGCACGAGGGGAATGGGGGATACAAACAGGGGTATGACACCCAGGGGGCGGTCCCCAAGAATCCGATCTTGGTAGGGGCTTCGGACCAATCTGAGACTTTGGCCTACTCGTCTTGGGGCCCCGCAGACGACGGCCGAATCAAGCCAGACATTTGTGCACCAATCGGTTATCAGATGATCAGCACCAACCACCCCAATCCCAGTGTTTTCGGTGGAGGGAGCCTGTACCGGGAGGATTGGGGCGGCACCTCTGCCGCCGCGCCCGTCGTTACCGGCTGCATCGCCTTGCTCCTGGAGCACGCGCGAAGACTCGGATATGGCGACGCCCTCAAGCGGCTCTCGATGATGAAGGCGCTTCTGGTGACTACGGCCCACGATATCGAGGAAGCGGGACCCGATTCCAAGAGCGGTTATGGCCGAATCGACGCCGCCGCGGCCGCCCAGCTGATTCAATGGGACAACCAAGAAGGCAGGGGAAAGCACCTCAAGTACGCCACACTGTCGCAGTCCAAGGAGCTGCGAGGCACTTTCCGTGTCTCGGTTCCGCAGAATGTGAGAGTGACGCTCGCGTGGAGCGACCCGCCGGGTGAAATCAACATGGGGGGACACGACGATCGAAGGGCCGCACTCGTCCATCAATTGGATCTCCGTATCCTGGGACCGAACGGGAGAGTGTACTATCCGTATGCTCTGGATCCCGAGCTTCCAGAAGGCGCGGCCACCCGGCGGCGCAACGACGTGGACAACCTCGAGATGGTCGAAATCCAGAACGCACCTGCGGGACTCTACACGGTGGTAGTGGATCATCGAGGGCTGCTTCACTCGGCGCAAGCCATGAGCATCGTCTCAAATCGGCCAATCAATCAATGGGCCGCGGGAAGCCGCATCCCTTCGACGTATCCGAAGTGACTCTGGCTCGACGGCCGATCCGGGACGTCCCTTCGTGAGGCTCGTTCTCACTGAGCGAGGAGAATCCATCCGTATGAGTCGTAGGTCCCTACCATAGGAGGATAGGGAACCGATCCGCCCGATCCCTATGGTATTGGAGGGTGTAAACACCTGGCCGGGACAGCTGCAAGAGGAGGCTGTGAGGGACAGCAAGGACATGGGCGGATACGAGTGGAACCGATCGGGGTGCCGCCTGGTCTCCATTGGGAAGGGTCAGGCGGAAGCGGTGATTGGCGGAAGGACCCGTGCGGTGGGATTCGAGACGTCGAAGGCGGTCGAGTTCATAAAACAGTCCGTTGGCTGCGGTGGGATGTCAAGGCCTGAGGACTGCTCCGCCGGTGTGGCCGTGCTGACGGTGTTTGAAGTGTGTGATGAATGATGGAGTGGACAAGCGAGGGGCGTGAGGCGTCCCGGATTCTTCGGAACAGTATGGTCTGCAAGGTCCGCGGATGTATGAACTAGGATAACACTCTAGCCGAGTGAAGCGGCGTACGGCGCGCCCCCTTGCCTGGAGAATTGTCGCTCCAATCTTATGGTGCCGTTCGTAGACTCCATAGAACCCATGAAGGAGAAGCAGGAATGATCCGCTCGCTGAGCATCGGAATGGTCGCGCTGGGCTGGATGGGATCGGGCCTTCGCCACGCCGAAGCGGCCGTGGCTACGGCCGCGTCGGCGCGATGGGTGGCGGACACGTCGCCGTCGTCCCGAAGTCTCGGTCGTTTCGTCATCACTCCGGATGCGGAGAAAAAGGTGAAGATGGAGTTCGTAAAGATCAAGGCGGGGAAGTTCATGATGGGGAGCGAGAACGAAGATGCCGAAGAGAAACCGGTGCGCGAGGTGACGATCACGAAAGATTACTGGATGCAGACGACGGAGACGACGCAGGGTCAGTGGGAAGCGGTGATGG